>BQJH01000011.1 GCA_021604605.1 Hyphococcus sp. | reverse complement strand
AGCGGAGAAATCAAAAGCCCAAGGGGCAGAATTTATCGTCAAGAATTTCAAATCTTATGTCGAAACCGGCAAAGTGACATTCGGCGCGAGGCTTATGCTGGCAATGTTTTCACTGATGGCGCCAATGACCCCAAAAGCCATGAGCGCAGAAAACTGGCCGTTAGAGAAAGCTGAATAAGGAGAGCGTTATGGCTAAATCACCAAAAGAAATGGCGAATTCCATGATCGCCAACATGAAAGAAAAAACCGGCAAGACGCTGGAGCAATGGGTCAAGATCGCCAAGAAGTCAGATGAAGAAAAACATGGCGGTATTCTGAAATATTTGAAAACCGAACATGGCATGACGCACGGCTTCGCTAATCTCGTCGCGCATAAAACCTTAAAGAGTGATGCAGGGAGCGCAAAAGGCGGGGATGACGGTCTCGTCGCTGCGCAGTATGCTGGACCGAAAGCTGATCTAAAACCGATCTACGATGCGGTGATCAAAGCCGTCAACGCACTCGGAAAGGACGTCGAGGTCTCACCGAAAAAATCTTATGTCAGCCTAAGGCGTAATAAACAATTTGCCTTGATCCAACCGTCAACAAAAACACGCGTCGATCTTGGCTTAAATATGAAGGGTGCAGACGCCACAGGGCGGCTGGAAAAATCTGGCAGCTTTAACGCCATGGTCAGTCATCGCGTACGCCTGGAAAAACCCGGCGATGTCGACAAGGACGTCAAAGCCTGGCTGAAAAAAGCCTACACTGAAAGCTAAGCAAAACAGGCAAACATTTTGGGAGAGAACAATGCCGACATCATTATCAAAACCAAACACCGCATTTTGGATTATTACGGTCGTCGCTATCTTTTGGAATTTAGTGGGCGTCGCAAGTTTCTTTGCGCAAATTATGATGACGCCGGAAACACTCGCCGCCCTGCCGGAAGCAGAACGCACACTTTATGAAAACATGCCTGTCTGGGTGCTCGTCGCTTTCGCCGTAGCTGTCTTTGGTGGGCTTGGCGGCTCTATCGCCCTCGCCTTGAAGAAGGCTATCGCCACCGCCCTTTTTAGCGCGTCACTGGTCGGCGTCATCGTTCAGCTGATCTACAATTTCGTTATTGCCAACACGATGGAAGTTTACGGCGCCAGCTCAATCATACTACCGCTTGTTGTTTTGATCATCGCAATTTTTCTGGTTTGGTATTCAAAAGACGCCAGGAAAAAAGGAACTATTGCTTGATCATATCCGCCGCTTTTTCTGCAATCATAATGGTTGGCGCGTTGGTGTTGCCTGAAACAAGAAACGGCATGACCGACGCGTCAACTACGCGCAAGCCCTCAACGCTTTTCACACGCAATTGAGGATCAGTGACAGCGTTCACATCCGATCCCATCCTACAGGTTCCGACCGGGTGATAAATCGTATCTGCCCGCGCGCGAATATCCTCAACCAGATCGGCGTCACTAGCGCGTTCATCAAGGTAAAGCGCCTCGCCCTTAATCCCTTCAAAAGCAGGTGTTGCAAAAATTCTCTCGACCAGGCGCGCGCCCTTCATCAAGCGATGGAGATCATCCTCATTACTCAAAAAATTCGGATCAATCACCGGCGCCGCTGTTGTGTCCGGTCCGGAAAGAGTGACGGAACCACGGCTTTCTGGCCGCAACACACAAGCATGACAGGAAACGCCGCCGCCGAGATGTTTTTTTCGGCCATGGTCGTCCACCAGACCCGGCACAAAATGCAGTTGGATGTCAGGTTCTTCTTCTGATGGGTCCGTTTTTAAAAACCCACCACATTCAGCAAGGTTCGACGTAAACGGCCCTTCCCCTTTTCTGCGATAAGCAGAAAGCGAAGGAAAGAACGTCTTTATCATTGCTAGATTCAGACCAACAGAATGTTCCGAAGGCGACTTGTATAACGCCGTGTAGTCAAGATGGTCCTGCAAATTCTGACCAACCTCATCCACATCCGCAACAACCCCAATTCCATGATCGCGCAAATGCTCGCCCGGTCCAACGCCGGACAACATCAATATCTGCGGGGACTGAAACGCACCGCCGGATAAAATAACCTCGCGGCCCGCTTTAACAAATTTTGTCTCACCACCATGCCGGTAATGCACGCCGACGGCGCGCTTGCCGTCAAAGACGACCCGCTCGGCCTGAGCGTCAGTAATAATATGAAGGTTGGCTCGCTCCCGCGCAGGGTTAAGATAAGCAACAGCGGTGGAACACCGTCGCCCATTACGCTGGGTTACCTGATAATACCCCACCCCTTCTTGGTGCGCGCCATTAAAGTCGTCATTCATCGGCAATTGTAATTCTGACGCCGCATCGAGGAAAACATCACAAAGAGGGTTCTTAAACCTTAAATCGCTAACCGAGAGCGGCCCATCCGCACTGTGAAATGCGTCGGCGCCGCGCTCATTGCTTTCTGCTTTTTTAAAGTACGGCAGAACATCATCCCAGCCCCAGCCCGTAGCGCCATTTGCGGCCCAGCGATCATAATCCGCTTGTGAACCACGAATATAGATCATTGCGTTAATAGAACTCGACCCACCAAGACCACGTCCGCGCGGCTGATAACAAATGCGGTCATTCAAGTGTTTTTGCGGCGTAGTCTCAAAGCGCCAGTTCACCGGTGACCAGTCCGGAAAAAAGGCAAACCCAATTGGTGCGTGAATCAACGGGTCTTTATCCGGTTTGCCCGCCTCCAAAAGGCAAACCCGCACAGCTGGGTCTTCGCTCAACCGGTTCGCTAAAACGCATCCCGCTGATCCTGCACCAACAATAATGTAATCAAATTGATCGGCGCTTTTCTGCACATCATCCATATTCGTCATATGCTTCTAGATAATTTTTCTAACGAGGGAGAGAACTTTTTCCGTATGCGGCCCAAATGGCGGTTGCAATTTTCCACCACTAGAAAAGCGAGATTGATAAAACACTGGCTTCATGTGAGAGAAGCTGACAAAGCCCGCCTCCCCGTGATAAGCGCCGCTCCCACTTTTGCCCACACCACCAAAGGGAAGGTTTTCCTGCGCGAAATGCCAGAGCGTATCATTGACTGTAACGCCGCCCGAAACCGTTTTCTGTAAAACCTGATCCCGCACGTCATCGTCTTCACCGTACCAATAGAGTGCGAGCGGCCTATCTCCCGCATTCACATGCGCGATGGCATCCTCCGGGGAAGCCACCGGCAAGATCGGCAAAATGGGCCCGAAGATCTCTTCCTTCATGATGCCAGAATCACGCGGCGGATCGATAATCAAGGTCAGCGGCAGTTTGCGCTGAGGGTGAAGCGCATTGGAAGACCCGACCTCTACGATCTTTGCGCCCCGGTCACGTACCTCCTCGACCATGCTTTTCAAGCGGTCAAAATGACGATCGGAAATAATCGCGGTATAGTCAGACGTCTTATCGATTTCCGGGTAAAGCTCACGGGCGTTGCGAGCGACACTCTCAACAAAAGCCTCAAGCTGGTCGGTTGGCGCCAAAACGTAATCTGGTGCTATGCAGGTTTGGCCAGCATTAAAGGCTTTCCCGTATGCAACTGACCTCGCCGCCTTTTCCATGTCTGCACTTTTATCGAGAATGACCGGCGACTTGCCGCCCAATTCCAACGTCACCGGGGTCAGGTTTTTGGCCGCAGCTTGCGCCACCCGTGTCCCGATCGCTGTAGAGCCTGTAAATAGAAGATGATCGAATGGCGTTTCACTAAAGGCTTGCCCAGTTTCTATCCCACCGGTGATGACCGCCACTTCACTTTCATCAAATTCAGCAGCTATTGCGTCGCGCATTGCCTCGCCCGCACGCGGCGTTAGTTCACTCGGTTTGATCATAACCCTGTTACCGGCAGCGAGTGCGGCGGCGGCCGGCGCTAACGCCAACTCCACAGGATAATTCCAGGGCGCAATGATGCCGATTACCCCAAGCGGCTGTGGCTCAATTTTACTCTTCGCTGGCAACATATGCAGCGGGGTAGCAACACCGCGAGGTCGCATCCATTTTTTCAGATTCTTCTTCGCGTTTTTAACGCCCGACGCCGTCGTCATCACCTCAGCAATGATGGTCTCGTATTTTGACCGATTACCGAAATCCGCATTAATCGCCGTGACGAATCGATCTTCATTCACCTCCAGCAATCGGGTGATCTTGTCGAGCGCCGCCACGCGACGATCATAAGAAGGAAACGGATTTTCCCCATACGCTTTTTTCTGCAATGCAAAAATGCGCTCTATCTCACGTTCGCCCTCAGACTTATCAGCATCTAGGCTGCGGGCAGTATCAGCGGGCATAAAGACCTCCACCGGTCAAATGATAAACGTTCAAAAACAGGACTTTGAGGAAACAACCAGCGAAAGTCTAGCGCCTTTGGCGCCATGCGCCAAACGATGTCATAAAACTGTCAACGGCTTTGTATATCAGGCGCCCACAAGATGCTCGAGGGTATGGGGTCGCTGTGTTCGATATTACGTTTTTTGCTGCTATAGGGTTTTTGTTTGCCGCCTATGCCGTTGTCGGTAATGACGCTCTGCAAACGCTTGGAACTTTTATTGCCTCGAACAGTCGACTTCACTGGTTCTGGCTGTTTTTGTTTGCTGCAATTATTCTTGTCGTTACCTTTACGTATGGCTGGATGATTAATGATGGCGATCCGTCTTATGGTCGTCTCGCAAACGCTAAAAAATATCCTGCAGTAGACATCCAATGGTATCACACTTTGCCGCCGTTGGTGTTAGTGATCATCACTCGTTTTGGCGTTCCCGTTTCAACATCCTTCATGGTGCTGACCGTCTTCGCCACGATCGGCGGTCTCTCATCGATGTTGCAAAAATCGTTGATCGGATATGGCCTTGCTTTTGCAGTTGGACTTGGGGTTTTTCTTATTGCATCCAACACGCTGGAAAAATTCTTTCGAAAAACCGAGCACCAACAACACCACCCGATCTGGATTGTATTACAATGGCTGACAACGGCTTACCTCTGGGCTGTTTGGTTGATCCAGGATTTTGCCAATATATTCGTTTTTCTGCCACGCCAGCTTTCTGCATTCGAAAGCTTTACCGCAATGTTCGCAATAGTCGGCCTTCTTGCTTACACATTCGCGAATAAAGGCGGCCCGGTTCAGCGCATCCTGAAAACCAAGACGGCCGTGACCGACATCCGCTCCGCCACCATCATCGATTTCATCTACGCCTCACTTCTCTTTTACTTCAAAGAGCTCAACAACATCCCAATGTCGACAACCTTTGTCTTTCTGGGATTGATCGCCGGACGGGAATATGGCTTCGCCCTCACCCAGCAAGCCATCAGTTTTTTCCGCACATGTCAGATAGCCCTCTCGGACATCGCCAAAGCCTATATCGGCCTGGTCTTGTCGATTAATATGGCGGTGTTTTTACCCTTCATTGCAAAAGGTTTTGCCGGAGCGGGCTTCCCTTTGAACGAGATTGTCCCGACCCAAGCCTATGCAACATTCATTATCACCGCGAATTTGTTGCTGATCCCGGTCGCCGTTCACCTACACCGAAAAACAACTGGCACAATGATTACGCTGGCGACTCTGCTTAGCGCTGCGACAGCGACTTTCTTCCTCATTCCGTTGTCATAAATTCAGGCAATAACTTATGTTGATATTACAGTAGTTGGGTTCTCTCTGTACTCACGATGACCATTTGCTCATCGCAACAAACCTAACCATGACTACCTGATGATGCCTTTAGTCATATGCTTGAATAAAGTGATGGTGGACCCGAACGGGCCTACATCCGAGGAATTCTGGGCAGAATTGGAGAATTGGTCTAAACAGCTCGAAAATTGAGATTGCCGCGACATTGAGCCGCTATACCCTCTCCATAGGGCGTCTAATTAAATCTCATTTTTTTCCTTGTCACCAAGGCGGCGGTCAAAATCAAGGATATCATGCTCGTCGCTACTGACATTATGTGGATCTTTTTCGTCGTGTTCTTCTGGCGGCAACCACTCAAAATCTAACCGCGTTTTTTCCGGAACATTTTTGAAGTCAGCAATCCTAATAGACTGATCATATCCGAGAACAGCTACCTTATCCAATTTTTCTCCATAGCGTATTCTAACCGAATAGCGCGATATGTTTTTAATATCGACAATAAATTTTCTCGAGAACCTTTTAACGCTAAAGCCACTCTTGCCTATATTTGAAGCAAACGACCACCATTTCATTTCATATTTAAGTTTTTGATTGGGCTTTAAGCTGAGCTCAAGCTCCTTGCTGAATCCTTCTTTTCCAAGCGTTGTAGTGTGCTTTATCCAATCTGTGGGCTGACCATCCTCTGGCGTCGTCCTCAATAGAGACACCTCTCCTAGCTTATCAATGTCATTCCGAACCAAATCTGGCGCAATTTCTACTGATAAATCAGCACTGTATGGAACATCACCAAAAAGGTTATGAAGCTCATATTGGTTGTGGAATATCAAGCGGTATGCGTGTAGCTCAGGCTCATAGTGGGTTATTACTATTTCGTGGGCGGAATTTTCAGAATAAACAGCATTCTTCCGGATTGTAGTTTCGAAATAGGATAAAACACCAAGGTCAAAATTTCTGTTTGCAAATAACTTTGCCAACCTTGCCTGTAGCGTATCCCCCTTCGAGGCAGTAAATTGCGCTACGCCAATGGCCAAACCAACAAGACCGAAGAAAATAATGTCTTCAAAAAGAGAAGCCAGAAAACTGACCTTAAAAGAGTCTTGCTCGGTCGTGATAAGAACATTCCATCTTTCCCACAACAATAATGATAGAATTAAAGCAAGAAGAAAACCAACTACAGAAATCAATAAGAATCTGTTTGCGCGCTTAAGATACGTGAACCGCCGTGTCACCTTCTCCCATCTGGACTTTGACAAATTCAATTCTCCGCGCCCTTGGATGGCTTAGCTCAAGCTTTTCGGCCACGCCATTCATGCCTCTTCTAACATAGGCCCAATACGAACTGAACACGAACAAGTCCTGAGTTACCCATTTGATCGGACCGTAACATTTTGAGCCCAACCAAAATTCTGACGTTTTGTGGCCTGCCGTACGAAGTTCCGCCGTAATTCCGAGTTCTTTAGACAGAAAAAGCCCTTTAATATCAGTGCGGTTTTCCCCCTCTATGCCAGCGATATATGTAAGCTCAGTATTTCCTGCCCAGTTGGATGAAATTATTCTTGGCGTCCTATTGCCAGTTAGATTGCCTGCTTTGATCGCTATACTCGAAGTTTTGTTTCTATATTCTTTTGACGCCTGATCAAATTGGAGTGCAATTTCCGCGCCCCATAGCATCTTGAGATGACCATCTTCGTAGGAAAACCTTCTTACATCACTGTAGTCTTCGTTGGCGTAAAACCCTTCTACAATTTCATTAGAAAGAGGGCGGAATTTTTTTACCTTTCTAATTTGAGATTTAACAAGCGACTTAATAGAAAGTTCGTCCAAGACTTCCCCCTCAAGCGAGGCTAGTGAGCCATTAGACAAACCAATTACACTAGTCGCATTTTCTGGATCGTAATATAGGGCGCTATAGAAACCATAGTCATTCCCACCATGCCCGATCACTTTGTATTCATCTGAATCCAGAATAAAAAACCCATTTTTGTAACCAAGTTTAGATGATAACGTAGATCGATAATCGAGCACTTCTCGGAAAAATGAGCAATCAACTGTATAAGTCGCACCCACCCACCTAATCATATCCTCTAAACTTGTTTGTAATGAAGTAGAGCCATTAACCGCATACTTTGCATCACACTCAACATAACGGCCATCAATTTTTGTGTAAGCTATTGCTCTGTTCCGACTAATGTCATGAGCAGTATCTGGAAAAAATGTGTCCCGCATGCCCAGAGGTTTAAATATTTTTGCAGTAGCAAGTTTTTGAAACGGTTCGCCGTACACCTCCTCCAGGATCAAACTTAATAGCGTATATCCAGAATTACAGTATACAAAGTTTGTACCGGGCTCAAAATTTAGGCGGTCAAACCTTTTTAGAAGATCAACTACGTATTTAGTATCAACTGCATCACCCGGCCCTTTCCCCAAAAAAGACGTTAGCGTCCATTGATCAATGATGCCGGATGTATGATTTAACAACTGTTCAATCGTAACACTCGAAATCGCTTCACCAAATTCAGCTACCACATCACCTAGCCTTGTTTCGAGATGTAACAACTTTTCTTGCTGAGCCGCATGAATAAGATAGGCAGTAAACTGTTTTGCAAGTGATGCAGCATGGAATTTTGTTTTTTTGTTTATGCGCCTCTTTGAGCTGAGGGTTTCAGAACCGCAACAAAGCTCGTCGACAATTGTTCCTTCATGCAAAATAGCAAATGCGCCACCCGGCACGATGCTTCTGCTGTCATCATCTAGTTGAAGTTTTATTTTCGAGAGAAAATTCATACAAAACCTTTGTTGATTCCCTAGTATAATAGATTTGGAAAAACCGCGCCACTATCTACTACCATTCTGCTGCAGACATAATTAACACAATTGGATCTGAGCGAAATCAAGTCGATGTCTGGCGTCTAAAACAGTCTGATCAGCAACGACGATCAACTCAAATCCTGATTGATATTCGCGCTCAATGCTATTAAATTTGTTTTATGAATTTAGGGTTTGAAATAAACTTCACGGGTTTTTTCCATGATTGATCCAGAGTATGCAGGATATCTTTCTGTTGACGGCGGTAAAGTATGGTATCGCGAAAATGGTAGCCAATTCAGGGACTCTGAAAAATCAGCTTTAATTGTTTTGCACGGCGGACCAGGTGGCAGCCATCGGCGTCCCTTGCCTATTACCGCTCTATCGGACGAAAGGCGCGTTATCTTCTACGATCAATTAGATTGTGGTAATTCCGAACGGCCCGGAGATAAAAAAAACTGGACTATTGAGCGCTACGTCTCAGAAATTGATTCAGTAGTTAAGGCCTTAAACGTAACAAATTATGTTCTGTTGGGTCATTCGGCGGGAGCGTCATGGACTATTCCACACGCCGCCAAGAATCCACGCGGCCTTACGGGACTAATTTTGTCTAGTCCTTTAGTTTCAACAAAAATATGGTTGGAAGACAGTCAACGACTTATTTCAACATTAGAAAACAATGTACGAGATGAAATGTTTCATGCGATTGAAAACATGTCATTTGAATCTGCGGAATTCAAAAAAGCAAACGAGGTATTTGAAAAGATTTATTATTGCCGAACGGAGCTATCATCTCCCGAGGTTATGATAGATGCTCCACCCTTCAATTTTGAATTGTATAATTATATGTGGGGACCATCGGAGTTCCATGGAACAGGCACATTAAAAGAACTAGATTTGTCGAATTATCTACCTGAAATTGCGACGCCCACTTTATTTGTATGCGGCGAGTATGATCTTGCAACGCCAAGCGCCTGTGAAAATTTTTCTAAACTGGTTGAAAATGCTGAAACACGCGTAGTTTCGGATGCTGCCCACTGTGCATACTTAGAACGTCCAGACGAGTATTTGGGCTATTTAAGGCACTTCTTAAATGGTCAAGATCGGTGAGTATCTTTCTCTGCCTCCGGTTGAGACCTACCGCTTAAACAAAACAAAATAGATGTGATTTCGCTTAGGTTTTATGACGGTCGCACCATATCTTTTGCCTTCAGTTGAAACTTCGGTTTTTGCTTCCACTCGAACCCTCTCACCTGTATATGTTGAGAGGGCATACAGTTCAGTTTCCAAAAGAGGAGTATCTGACAATATCTCAAAAGCTAAACTTCCTAATCTATGCGTGAAATATGCTGGGTGCGGAATTAGAGCAATGTCCCAGTCTGGTAACATCGCCCCCTTTGAGAAGTCAGAATAATTTATTATACCCGATGCATTACGCTTGCTGATTTGTTTTAGCCTGATATTTATCAATAAAACACGGTCTGCAATTTCTTCAACAGATACACCACAACTTTCAGTTTGCCCGTCAATTTCTTCCCAACCCTTGGCGTTCGCATCCTCGAAGGTCTGTATGTTTCCTCCAAATCTAATAATCGGAAACCGTTCCAACTTCCTTCGAGATTTGCTGTTCCAATGATATTGCTCTGTAACGGTTACATCTCTTCGCGAGAGTTCGAACTTTCGGACAAATTTCTCGATTCGAATGCCGTTTAGTTCTCTAAAGTTTTCACGAAAACGAAAAACATGCGGCAAAATACTTTCCAAGAAATACCTCAGAATTTTTACGGTTTCGGCCGGTACAAATTTTTCCAAATCTGCTGTAGCGAGCAATGCAAGTTTGCTTGGACTCGACTCTTTGAAGTAAAAATTAAACAAAGTAAAAATTGCAATTACGAAAAAAGCGACGACTGATATTAGGGCAACAAAGAAAATCGCCAACCTGAGTAGGTTGTCGTTCTCTATCGAGATATAAGCGAGATAGAAAGTCAATACGACTGCGCAAAACCCAAGAAATGAACCAATCACAGCGAATGGCCGAATAAGGCTCAAAAAGTTTGTGATTTTCATTGGGCACTCCACGCACAAATACGGTAGTATCAAACGAAAAAATGGAACTAAATTCAAGGGATCACTCTTAAATAAGCGCTTTACTGAGAAACAACCAATTACGATATCAAGCGCCCCCTCTGGGGTATGGCGTTTATCTATCGGCATTATCATCGCTAACATGCCGATAAAGCAGTAACACGGCATGGGCATTCGTTTTCGCGCCAAGCTTTCTGCGGATGACGATTTCGTGCTTTCTGATCATCGCGACTGAGCACCCAAGCTCGAATGCAATTTCTTCTGCCCGTAACCCGTTTGCGATGTGGTTGAGAACCGCTTGTTGGCGGTTTGTCAGCGTAACTCTGCTGCTATTTTCAAGTAAAATCCAGTCGCGTTTCGTCTTTGCCATAATAGGAACACTGACGTTAGGGCGTCAGCTAACCTATCGGGCACGAGTTATATATGGTGACGCTAGAATGCAGGTTCAATATTTGCTCTTGAGGATTTCGACTTCTCCGCCTGTCGCTTGCGAATAACCGCCCATTTCTTTCTTTGAGCGTACTCTTTGCGCGCTTTCTCTGACCAGAACATTGTGGAATTTCCAAGCACATAGAGTCCCGTAGCTTTCATCAATTCCAACGCGGTGACGAATGTTCGCATGTGTTGCGGCGGGATGACTGAGCGCGCGGTATCGTTCGCGGTGACAGATGGCGCTGTGCTTTCAGCTCTTAGCGCTTCCATCTCCGCCAACAATTCCTCATAGCGTTGACGCGCGCCAATCTCTGCATCCTTATTCATCATGTTGATGGGATTTTTGTCAGCGTCGAGATTGCTATAGACCTGCTCAATGGATTCAACATCGCGAGGAACAGTGCCACCATTTTGCGTAATGATGCTTTCCATCTCGCGTTCAAGATCAGTAATCTGTGCATCAATCTGCGCTAGCTCTGCACCACTCAGCTCAATAGTGTTCACCATCGTATCCGCCTGCACATGCAAGAAATTCTGTGTGGCGTAGATATTTGTGGAGATAGCAACAGCCGCAACCGTTAAAGCGAGGATCGCTTTACCGTGATGGCCTTTGCGCATCATGAAGCCTGCATAGGGTATGGCAAAGAGTGCTGTCAGCTCCATACCGCCTGACAGCGCACCATTGGCGAGTGCCTGTTCAATAGTGGCGGCCATACCAACCCAGCCGGAGATATTCATAAAAGCACTAGATAGCGTTAGTGCGGCGATCCCCGCTCCTAATCCCCATCGGGTCCAGTTAAATTCTTGTGTTAGGTTTATTGTTCTTTTCGTTTTTGGCTTCATCGAAGTCCTTTCTGTTTGGGTTTAAATGTAGCTCAGGCTTACGCCATGAGATTTTTCTTCTCGCCGTTGTTCTTGGCGAATATTTTTGTCAACGCCCTCATTTCCAAGGCGCTTGGTAAGCCGGTTTAATGTTTGCGCTTCGCGGATTTCCAGTTTGCGCAAGCGGTGCGCTTTGCGCTCTAGTCTTTGCAATTCGACCTCATGGCGGCTTTTGAGATAGTGTCGTTCTTTCTCGAATAGCTTCTCGCGCTTTTTATCCTGTCTATGATGTTGCCATTGCAGGAGCATCTCATAGCCAAAGATCACCCGGAGCTGCATTGCTATGCCTTCGGGTTTCTTTTTGTGTCGCACGCGCAAAACTTTCGTTTCTTTGGCTCGCAGTTGCCGTTGCAACGCTTGTCGTTCTTGCTTGTGCCGTTCCGCTATTTCAATGCGCTCTTTGCCCAATTTTGCCTGACGCGATGCATTGAGCTGATTGGCGCGCTGCGCCATGCGGCGTAGTTTCTGGAGCAATCTCTGCTCTTTACTTAAATCCACCCGTTGTTTGGATGTGTCACCCTTGATACAGGAAGCATCTTTTGCGCAGATACGAATTTCGTCCATCGCTTGCTCGATACTCGGATAGGCATCTGCGTTCCCTAGCCGGTGTTTCACTTCCTTAATACTGACACCTGCAATTTGCCTTGCAAGCGCATGGATTCCGCTCTCCTGATCCACAACAACAAAAGCGCGCCTTTCACCTTGGGCGACCACATAGCCCGCTCTACGAAGCGCTTCGCAGAACGCTTCCGCGCCTTCGCTCTCATGCCAAATTTTGGTGATGTGCTTTTTACGATCCGCCGCAGAGATAGGATCGCGTCCTTTGCCATGTGATTTGGCCAAATCGTAATGCACTACCTCATCGTTTTTCTCACGCGCAGGCAAGCTATCAGTTTTGATACCCTTGGGGAGATCAATCCCAAATTCTTTGGCCAGTTCACGGGCGCAGGTTTTAAGCTTGTAATAGTCTTGGCCCATATGAACGGCTTTGAATTTTCCGTTCTCAAATTTGATGCGTGACCAGACCACATGGGCATGGCGGCGTATCTTCCCGTCCTCGCCTTCCTTTTCATGGAAGATCACGGCGCGCGGCTGACCGGAAAGGCCAAGCCTGTCTTCTATATGGGCAATTGCTCTTTGCCATTCAGCCTCACTCCATTCCCGCTGGTTCGGATCAGGATTGATGGAGAGGCTATAAAATGGCTCCTTGGCTTGGGTCTGATCGCAAATCAACTCCCATTCCCGAAACCCATCATAAAGATTGTCGGCGACCATGCCGCGCACCTCAGCGATAACCACACGCTCATTATCCACTTCATTGGTGAGATGAAGCGCCAAATCATTCGCACCACGTCTGGAGCCGCCTTTGAGAATCATTACGGCCTCCGCCCTAATCTGGCGACGCAATGATCCCGCACGAACAGCAATTGCTTGTGCAGACGCTGATGCGCCTCGTCGTTATCCAGCCGCCTCACTTCGTCCATGAGGGCCGCGACGGAGGCCAAAACCAGTGCAATGAACTGGCCCTCTTCCTTCGAGAACCGCGTGATACGTGGCAAAGGTTTGGATAAGGCACTGGCGCGCAAGAAGGCCCCCACGGACAGGCCATGTGCATTTGCCCGTGCTCTGATGCCATGTTTTTCGTCATCACTGGCGCGTATAGATATGATGTGCTTACGCACACGTCGTTCTGTCCCCGATGCACTCATCGAGACTCCTTTCGGTCAATTGTTAGATTGGCCCCTCTTGCAAATCGCCTCTTGGCGGTTTGCGCATCGGCTTAAGAAGCCGATGCCAAGGGGAAGGTTAACGGAAGGGGTATCCCCTTCCTTATCTCTCCCGAAAGCCACAAATGCGAAGGCATTTGGTTTTCGGGGGCAAGAGCGCGGTATGACCGCGCATATCTTGCACACATTCTTAGAGTATCTGTTGTGTGATTTTCACGCAATAATTACTTCGTCCAAAGACATACCCAACGCGACTCTTTCGAACTCTTGAGCGTTGCGCCCAAAGTGCATTTACGGGCATGTTGTGCGCGCAACCATGAGCACGCTGCTAGCCAAACGATTATGTAGCTTCCTGTTTAGACGCATCATCCATTAGTAGGTAACGGTAATAAAATAGCGCCTTAATGAGATGGTGGAGTCTATGCATCTCTCGGTACGCTGTAAGAATGCGCCGCATAAATTCAAGAAAGGAAATAGTTTTCGGAGCCTTAGCTTCTAAACCGTCCTTTTGAGGATAGTAAGAAATTATTTGAGTCACGTCATCATATTCTGTTTTAAAGTGCGCAATCGCATTTCTCAGCTGATTATCAGCCGAATCATCTTCCAGCTGATACCAACTGTCGTCGATAAATGTGAGCTTCTTTCCAAAATCTACTTTTGCAAATTGATCAAGGCTGTCGGGGGTAAAGTCTTTCCCACTCTTAGTAAGACCTATACCGGGAAAGAAAGTATTGTGGTTGCCGCGCTTGATTAAGTTATTAACCCCTGCCACCAATACAAACTGCCTTGAAATGACCTCAGCAATATCTTTGTAAAGGTCTTTGAATGATTGAAAATCATCCGCTGAAACCCTCATCGGTATCGGGTTATTACTGTAGGCATCATCAAAATCTAAAAACAGTGCAGGACGTAGCGCCAGTTCCGATGCTAACATTCTCGGATATACATCAAGGCAGTCACTTTGAAGTTTTGCTAAAAATCGAGTGTCTATTGTCTCCGCTATGAACGCCTCAAGCTCGGGTTTTGAAGCTTGTCTAGCCTTTCCGAGTTCGTTCATAAACAAATCAACTGTATTAGCGTTGTCACCCGGAAGAGCAAAAGGCCACATCATAATCGCCAATAAATTATACAGAGCAGCGTTAAAGTCCTGAGGCGCATCCGAAATCACATCAACATCAAATGCACGTTTTGCAACAAGTTTAAACGGCGTTTTCTTTTGACGTGTGTAGTGCTTGAGGAGCGTGTTAAATGTGCGCTTATTATCGTGAAACTCATCTAAATGACGTAAGCGGGCACCGTGGAGCATCATCTCGTCTACGCCGATACGTTGCGCCGCCATCATAAATGGCGTCTGACCCATCACATACTTTTCAAATGACACTGGGAAATCAAGGTGAAGATCAACAAAGTTAGTATTCTCGTCAAAGGGTGTCTGCGTTTCAATCTGATGCGCGCCATCTATATCAGCAGAATGCATACGTAGCGTTAGGTCTATTACTTGCCCGCAATCCTTGCAGGCAAAACGCAAAGGTTGTTCAGGTCTGTTGGACATCCCGATTCTGCAATTCGTCGGCTCTCCGCAACTATCGCATTCAAGTGTTAGATTGATATTCAATTACATCTCACATAAAACAACGGAAATCATAAATCTGATCGACAAGCTCTGGGTTTTGCTGAATTATTTCAGCGAAACGGCTTGAATAAACCATAGTAACAGGCAGCTTTTTGTATAGTGTATTATTATTCCAATCCATTTTAGTCAGTGAGACAATCCCATTTACAGTCTCGTGCCAACCGCCCGAACCCGAAAAACGTCTTAACAAAATTGGGGACGGCGTTGGTTTTAACACGCCCTCTTTGTAAACATTATAATTTGGATTTTGCAATTGCACGCCTAGAACGCTTCCTTGTGTCCATGCTAAGGCTTCATTCGCGCTTGTAGGAACGTAAGTGCCACGCTCCACTGGATAATTGTGTGCCTTCGGACCTTCGGCTGGTTTATCTTTCCATGCTTTGCGGCCCGCTGTGTAACGCAAACCAGTCCAATCTGTGGATTGAACCACCTGGACCAACTCAACCTCAGTACCTGTATTAAAACTATCAAGCGCTGCCTCGATTTCTTCCGGCTTAAATTCTGTATTTTTATGAATCGTAATCTTTTTTGGTGTCCTACCCACATGGCCTTGCTGATACACATTCATGCTTTTGGAAAGCACTGATTGCATTTCATAGTAAGAAAGATACGGGTTTCGCCGTCGATCTTCAGTAAATTCCTTCGCGTCATAAGCAACGAACCTAAATCCTGTCCCGTCTGGATCGAATATTTGGCTGCAACACGTCGTGTACTCCTGTCCACTATTGCCGGCCTTTCTTCGTATCGCATAACTTATACCTATGAACGCCTCCTGAGGATCGAGACCAGTTAATTTCCAAGGTTCTCCGTTTGCTTTCGCAAAAAGTGCGACGGACAAACCCCACATGACGTTTGCACGACAGGTTCTGTCAAAACTATCTTGGTTCAGTATCTGGATAGGAATTTGTGATGGTGCACAAAATGCTTTTAGGTAGTCATGGAGGTTAAAATTCTCTCCCTCAAAACAAACACTCCAACGCTTGGGCAAATATATTAAGACAACGTCAAATTGCCCCCTTAAAGGTCGCAATTTTGCAATCTCAGAGAATAGCGAACGCGCCAGTTCAGACTTGTCGTTTTCTGCCGCAAAATGATCTAAATCATCTGGCAATATGATTTTAAGCGCGTCCTCTATCGGTGCTATCGGAGTGCGAAATACATTCTCAAAACCGGGGTATTCTGGGTAGTAGCTAATTGCTTCCTTTGGTTTCGCAGACTGGGTAAGTTCGCGTACAAGGTTTTCAAGCCGAGCGATTTCATTTTTCGGCGCAACAACTGCAAACCTGATACGTGAAGGTGCGCCAAATTTCAGGCTGAAAGGACCATGCGAGATGAGGCCGCGCAACGGGTGGCAATCTATTCCGCCGTTATGAAATAATAGCTCTGGTTCCGGCACTGATGAGTAAGCAGGTAAGGGTACTGAATTCATTGATGCCCCCGCTTCTGCGAAAAGCCAGTTCTACTGGAAAAAGTAAATGACGGATTTCCAGCTTCTTGGTCATCTTCGAAAGCCGACAAAGTAATATCTTCTGCGCGACCAGCGCCATCAGTAAGCACCGATATCCATGCACTCAGCAATGCATCGTGCTTGTCATTCCTTCGATCCCCTCTCCGTTTTTCAAGCCACCCTGTTGCATGACGGCGTGCGAAAGGCGGCCAAATCCACACATCAGGCTTCAATAGCAACCAAAGACGATTATCATTCCATGAGAGGCTTATTCGAACCGCTTCTGCAAATTCCACTTTACCAACGGCATCGTGCTCATCAGTTTCGGGAATAGTTAAACCTGAAATTGTACCTGTAGTTTTTCCTGTTATTGTATGAAGCGGTTCAAAGACGCCTACATCTTTTGCCATTTGGTCCACTATCAGTACGACACCAGGGCCACGCCGACGCATTAAGAGAGGGCGTGTGCGGGCAAAGGCCTTTCCTATACCATCTTCAAGAAACTTTTTGATTTGTAGTCTGCCCGTTTTTCGCCAATCTGGTTCGAAAGTGGATTCGGTTGCATCAATATAATCAACGCCAAATACTTTCTTGGCATCATCAACATTCCCCCAGACCATCAAGCCTTCATCAATAGTTGTAATAAGGTCGTGATCCGCCTGTTTTAACTTTGGACTGACGGCTTCCCAAGAAGGTTCAGTTTTCAGATTCAAAGTTAAACACCTAGTCGGGACGGATGACACTGGGAGTGCATTGAAACGCATTAAAGGTCGACTACCTTGAGCACTAGGAATCGGAATAGATACGGCTTCGACACGCCCCTTACGTACTTTTTCATCCATCCCTTCGGGCTTTTCTGTCAGATTTCGCCATAGGCGAAGCATAAGAGTATCAAAGGTTTCGATCTCAACTAATTCAGCTTTCACACCGCCTGCGCGTGCAGCAGAAATAAACTCTGAAACTGGGTCAGGGATCGCTGAGCCCTTTATAGTCATCCAATATATCCCATGAGGGAACGGATTTTGACTGTCGAGAGCTTCTCGCAATAAGTTCATTACGCTTTTGTCGCGACCAGAATAACCTGCAACAATTAGACCAAATCGATTGGCGGCATTTACAAGGCTACGTGACAATTCGTCATTTTGTGATACCAAATCAGCTTCAAGGTTTTTGATACTGTCATAACGAAAATCGCCATGAAGTTTACAATAAAAAGGATACTCCTCATTGTTAATTGCAGCATTTGCACCTTGGGCACCCTCAAGATGAAATGCTGAAAGTGACCGTCCAGAGATTTCTGCAACTGATTTTTCTACGACTGTATCAAAATTAGTTGTAAAAGCCGCACGCGTAAGACCGCTTGCCAAAAACGCACCAAATACACGGTTTCCAATCGCTACCCGCACTCGTTCCTCGGATAACATGTGTGCGATATATTTTCTTTGGCGCTCACGATCATCGCCAAAATATGTTTTAAACCATGTCGTGTATTCTTCAGGAGCCCAGCGGTCAGGGAACTCGCGCGATTTAAGATACGTCTCAACTATCAGTCGGACGGATTCATTCTGCATGTCTTTGGTGTTGTAGTCTTGGTTTTCTTCTGAGCAGTAATATCGGCGCTTCAGGTCTGCAATAATATCTTCTGCCGTTGGAAGATTTGCATTTCTAGATGTTCCAGCTCCTAGAAACCAAGCATAAGCTTGGGGCCTTTCACAAAATAATCGGGTAAACTCATATCTATCCATTTGCATTAGTTTAATAGAAAACAATGTGACACCGCAACTATTACTAGAGCGAATCACAAAGTTACATGGTATCAATCATATTCACAGAAATAGATATCGGAGTTTAATAGTTTTGAAGGTACAGCCTAAAGAGCTGTGCCTGTTAATTTTACTCTGTTACCGAAACAACAAACAACACACCTTGATGCTTGGTTAGTTCAACCGGGATGTGGTCAAGCTTGAGGATGCCGCCTTTCTTGTCGCCCTTACGGGGCCAGATTGCGCCGATCTCACGCGCTGATCCACACTGATCATTGCCCTGATCGTCTGTGCCTGTGATGCGGGCAAAGCTGACGCGGTGCGTTGGTTTTACTTTCGTCTCTGCGTTAGTCATTTCTGTTGATTGGGTAGTCATCACGATATCTCCTTTTGTTTTCACCCAGTTCATTCCGGGATGATGATCCCGCCTCGACAGGCTTCTCGACGAGAAAGATCAATGGTGAACACGGTTGTTCGGTGCGGGCCGCCATTGATCTTTCGAGCAAGCCTGTCAGGGTCATCTCCTTTTCCTGGATGAATTGGCGTGAGATATGCGGAGGTATCAATTCTGATAGCTATCAAAACTGACATCTTGTGAGCTTGGCGATGCTGTGCATCATCGACGTATCGTCAAAGTAATGCCTTTATCTTTGTACCAGGGGGCATTGCCAGTAACAGTTGAGTATCAACCATGAGCGAACAAGCGTTTCCTGCGCAAGGCGCACGCACATATCATTCACCACATAACTTAGCCAAAAAGCGTCTGCGTAAAACGCGAAGGCCTGCGAATTCTTACGCGCGTAAATACATTGGGCGCAATGCAGGCTGGAAAATCTTTGTGAGCGCCAAATCCTTTTGGATTCTTGCCAGCGCCTTTGCGCTGATCGCGATATTTCTTGCACTGTTAATACCGGGGTTACTGCTGACACAAAGCCCGAAGATAGGTTTTGCGATGAAGTATGGCCTCTTGCCCTTCTTAGCCGCACAGGTGGTCTATCTGACGCTCACCAAAAGATGGGCGCAGTTCAAAAGGTGGTTAGCTTGGCAATTCGTCAAACTTAGAGATCGAATGCGGAGCATTACCATCCATCCTCAGCTCGCCGCCATACGCATTTCAGCAAAGCAAGATGAAGGCGTGTTTATTACGATGGCTCCTGCCTCAAGGCTCCTTGGACGGGATGAACAAAAGATCACCTATAGGGATGACCGCCATGTCACGCTGATTGCGGGCTCACGCGCGGGTAAAGGCCGGTCAGTGATCCTGCCGAACTTGGCGCACCATAAAGGTTCACTGATCGCTTATGACCCAAGTGGTGAGCTGGTCAGGGAGACAGCCCGCTACCGCGAAGAAGTCCTCGGACAAAAGATCATCGTGCTTGATCCATTTGGTTTAACCGGTTTCCCATCTGATAGCTGGAACCCCATGAGCGAGATTGATTTCGATCATGATCCCTTCGCGATTGATAAATGTTATCTCATGGCCGAAAGCATCCATCACAAGCCAAGCCCTGATCCGTTTTGGACGGATGCGCCGCGCAAGATGCTAGCGATGTGCATGGCTTATGTCGGAACGCGCTCGATTTTGGAGCGGTGTAATTTAGGGTCGGTGCGCGATCTGTTGATGACCTCTGATCCAGCAGCACTGTGGATGGCGATGAGCCAGAATGATGCTTATGGCGGACTGATCGCGCGCTTCGGTGCATCAAATGAAAACCGTCATGTCGAAGAACTTAATTCAACCATGGAATTATCACGCACCGCGATGAAATGGCTGGATTCTCCGGTGATCGAAGAATTCACGCGCAAGAGCTCGTTCTCCATGCGCGCGCTTAAGGAAGACAAGGTTACTATCTATGTGGTTCTACCTGCCGCCCAAGGTGAAACCTATAAGGCATGGCTGCGGCTTCTCTTTAACGCCGCCTTTGATGTGATGCAGGATGTTTCCATCCCAAAACCGCAAGATGATGTCTTATTCCTCATGGATGAGTTTCCGCTTCTTGGTCGTATGGACCGCATCAAACGTGCAGCAGGCGAAGCGGCGAAGTTTGGTGTGAAGCTGTTTATCGCGGCCCAAGACATTACCCAACTTAAAGAACATTACGGTGATGCGTGGGAAAGCTTCATTGCTAATTCCGGTCTCCTCATCATGTTTGCAAACAACGATCTTGAAAGCCAGCATTACCTTTCCAATCGCTTAGGCAAGGAATGGTATCGGAAGGTTTCAACTGGAGCCAGGGGCGGAACAAGCTCCAGTGAAGAGCTAAAAGATGTCGCCCGCACGGACGAAGTTGAAAAGCAAGCCTCTCGGGAATCTGGTGAAGCATTTTATTTTATCGCCGGGCAAAAGCCTATGCGCTTACCGCGCGCCCATGCCGATGAATGGGACATGTTAGAGATCAAATCGCCGAAGCCAGCGCCTCAAGCGGTCACCGCGATGGCGGCTGAGTAAGGAGACGCACCCCATGAAAAAACCCTTTAACGCCAAAGCCTCCCAAACCTACGCCTCGCGTGAGGCAGAGCTAGAGGCGCACGCAAAAAAGATTGATGAGTTCCTGCGCACACCGCCAAAACCCGGCCAGTTCTATCAACCCAAAGGTGTCGGGAGCGCAAAGAGCCATTCATTGGCCCATGACGCGCTCACCCAAAAGCGCGTTGATATCGCCCAAGAATTAGAGGGCATTAAAACCGATATGGCGAAACGCCATACAGTTACGCCATCTCAAAAGGTGCAGGCGAAAAGTCTATAAGAAGATTCCTTAGTTTACAGGTTGGATGTGGGATAATGAGAGAAATGCCGACATCATCCAAACGCTGAACCAAACAGACCAAAAAAGAAAATACGAAGCGCGATGGCCGGAGCCGCCCGTAAAAGAGCCAAATGGCGCGCCATTAAAATACCTTTCCTGAAGAAAGCCATTCAAAATCCAAGCTGGTATAAATGACAGTAGTACTGTCAAAATATTTGCAATGAATACAATCCCTGCGATTGAATCATCGGGCATTAGGACATTTGCTTCACCTTGAGACATCGCGAATGCGGTAGCGACAAACGCAACCTGGCCCAATACCCACCCTCCAAACAACGCAATATAAATGACAATGCCAATTACCTTGATGGTTCCGCCAACAAGATAGGCGAAAAAGTCACTCACTACTTTCATAACGACCTTAGAACTCCGCCTCTTATGCGCACGCAAATAATGCGTCGCCGCACCTAGCCCTTCAAGCTATCAATATTGATACCGCTCATGCGTTCTTCATCTGATCAACGCGGCTTGTGAGTTATCCACTAGAAAAAGGTTCCCTTACAAAGCTTTTTCTATGGCCTCACAAATCCCTGTGAGAGACTGGTTGCTGAGGAGCAATGAAGGACTAACGAAAAAGGGAACCCTTTCCCCGCGTCAATTGCTTGAGAGCAACACTAAAATACGAAAGAGAATACATGCTGATAGGCTATGCGCGGATTTCAACGATTGACCAAAATCTGGACCTGCAACTGGACGCGCTTAAAAAGGCTGGATGCGAGACCATCTATCAAGATGAAGGGTTCTCAGGGGCAAAAACGAAACGCCCTGGCTTGGATAAGGCCTTGCGCGCATTAAAGGGGGATGATCACCTAATCGTTTGGAAGCTGGATCGCCTTGGCAGGTCACTCCGCCATTTGATCGATCTCATAACAATGTTCGAAGCCAAAGGTATCGGCTTCACCTCTCTATCGGATGGCATCGATACCACCACGCCTATTGGAAAATTATTTTTCCATCTCAGTGGCGCTTTCGCCGAGTATGAACGCAACATCAATTCGGAGCGCACCAAGGCGGGCATGGCGGCGGCACGCGCTAGAGGCGTACATATCGGCAGACCCAAAAAGAAACCGCTTCATCAACACCATGCCACCGTGCCCTTTGAAGGCGATGCGCTCGATGATGTCGCAGAATTATACGGCCTCAGTGGAGCCCGTGAGGGTGGTTGCCATGAGACCAAACAATAATGCACATCAATTTCATTCGTACAGAAATTATTACTGGAAAAATCCATCCGCCTTTGATATAAAAGTTCTTGTTATGTTCTCTTTTGTCGTCCGTGATCGGATGAAAGAGGCACAAGGAATAATCCCTAAACTGTTGCGTAAAGGAGGTTGCTTGATGAATGAGCGCCAGCGAGAGCTATTAAATGTTGAAGACCCACCGATTGATGTCAGGAAATTCCTGCCTGATCTCGATGAGTTAGAAATATCCGAAGAAGAAAAGATCGAGTTCTTGTATATCCTAGCGGATATTATGTGCCGCTTTGTTGATCTTGGCTTCGGAGAAGACGCCACCACTATCGTCCAAGGCTTGCTCACGCTGGAGCCAAGTGAGAGTGATACAAAAGAGAATTGAGTTGAGAAGGAGTTGATATGACCTATGCGCGTGACGAAGAACGACACGGCATCACACGCGCGCTAATTTATGCGCGGGTTTCCAGTGTCAAACAAAAGACGCAAGGCCACGGCCTTGAATCGCAAATCACCCGTTGCGCCGAATATGCCCTGCGGCGCGGTTATGAAGTCATTGAGACCTTCCAAGAAGACATATCGGGCAAGTTGATTGAACGTCCCGGCATGAATGAGATGCTCTCCTTTCTTTCAACCCACAAAGACCCTCTGGTCGTCATCATTGATGATATTAGCCGCCTTGCGCGCGATGTCGTTACCCATATCCAGCTTCGCGGCGAAATCGCTCGCGCTGGCGGCGTGCTGGAAAGCCCAAATATGCAATTCGGAAATGATTCCGATAGCCAGTTCATGGAAAACATCATGGCGGCATTCTCCCAGCATGACCGGGTAAAGAATGCGGAGCGGACAAAGAACCGTATGCGCGCACGCACCCAAAATGGCTATTGGTGTTTTACGGCCCCAAAAGGCTACCGCTATGAGAATGTCGAAGGCCACGGCAAGATGCTGGTTCAAGTGGAGCCGTTAGCCTCTATCGTCAAGGAGGGCTTGGAAGGCTACGCCTCTGGCCGTTTCGAGACCCAAGGCGAGTTAAAATACTTCCTTGAGCGCCATGTCGCCTTTCCAAGAGGCAAGCATGGCGGCGTACACTTTACCCGCATCAAGAAGATGCTGGAATGCGCACTTTATGCTGGCTACATCAACGTCCCCAAATGGGAAATGTATGATCTTCCGGCAAAACATACACCGCTGATCAGCTATCAAACCTATCAACGCATCCAAGACAGGTTGAACGGCAAAGCGGCCATCGCCCCCACGCGCAGAAATAGCTCTGCGGATTTTCCGCTTCGCGGTTTCGTCACCTGTCATTCCTGTGGCAACACGCTGACGGCCTGTTGGTCGCGCGGCAAGACCAAAGAATATCCCTATTACCTCTGTCCAACCCGAACCTGCGAGATGCGCGGTAAATCCATCCGCAAAGATCGGATTGAGGGCGAGTTTGAAGATATCCTTGGCGCGCTCACGCCCTCTCAGTCGCTCTTTAGAGCCGCACGCAGTGTTCTCGAACACCTCTGGGATGAGCGCTTGCGCACCCACAAAACCCGCGCGCAAGGGCTTATCAAACAGTGTAGTGAAATAGAGAGAAAGAAGGAACAATTCCTTGCCCGCATTGTGGAAGCGGACGCGCCATCAATCATCAAAGCCTATGAAGACAAGATCAGAGAGCTTGAAAAACAGCGCATCATTTTAAGCGAACAAATCCGTAAATCCGGTCAGCCGCAACGCCCCTTTGCGGAGTTGTATCGAACTTCGATGGAGTTTTTAGGAAACCCTTTAAAAATATGGAGTTCAGAGAGCTTTGCAGACAAAAGACTGGTCCTAAAGCTGACCTTCGCCGACAAACTCACCTATGTCCGAAATGAAGGGTATCGAACACCAAAAACCACCTTACCCTTCAAGGTGTTAGGTGAAGTTTTATCTGGTGAGTCGGTTTTGGTGGGCCCGGAGGGACTCGAACCCCCAACCTAGCGGTTATGAGCCGCCAGCTCTAACCAATTGAGCTACAGGCCCGAACGGCGCCTTTATAATCATGGCGCGCGCGGGAGCGGTTACATATCAGCAATTGGCGGGAAATCGCAACGGGGTCGACGCCTCTACCACGCGCTTTCAGCGGCTAAATCAGCCGCCGAGCGTCAGCATTTTCCACACACAAGGTCATCGCCGTCATCAAGCGATCTTCTTTCAGCCTTGATTTCGCCGCCGGGGGCCTGTTTGCTGCCTGGAGGGACCATTCAGGAGACAATCATGAAACCGCAAAAATTAT
>BQJH01000010.1 GCA_021604605.1 Hyphococcus sp. | reverse complement strand
CATAGCCAAGCCCCCAGATCATGCCCATTATTGTTGTGACAATCATACCGCCAAGCCCCCATTGAAAATGCACAGAACCAAAGATCATGCCTTGAATGAGGATTGTCAGGATCGTGCCAATAACGCCGACCCCAAAAATATTTGATAGACGGTTCATCAAGAACCCGCGATAAATAATCTCTTCGGGTATTGATGCGGTAAAAGGAAGAATGGCCGCCATCAATAATGCAGCGGGCAGGTTTTGATAAAGGTTATTATGCCGCGTTAAGTCTGGTTCCGGTAAATCAATAAAAGAAGAAACCAGAACAGGCGCCAAAGCTTGGGCCACGACATAAGCGCCAAAAATACCGACCATCCAGAACGGAACTGTCCACCATCTTTTTGGCCGCTTGAAGCCCAGATCGCGTAGTGATTGTCCACGAGCGAATAGCAGTGCGAGCGCAATGAACATGCCCCCCAGGACAGCAATGACGCCTTTGCTGTCTTCCCCCAGAGTGATGTAACCGGCGTCTCGCGCCCAGACTTCAGCCGCGAAAAGGGCTGCGGACGCCCCCATCACGATGGCGATATCGAGGACCGCCGTGCCTGCGCTTATCTGATTTGCATTGGTCATTTTTTTCCCTCTTGAACATCCCCTGGAAATCTCATATAAAGATAACACCGTTATTGTCAATAAAAGCACCGTTATCGGAATATGAACACAACCAGAGAGAGAATAAAAGAGGCTGCGCTAGAGCTTTTTCTCGAGCGCAGCTATGCGCGAACGTCAATCGCGGCCATAGAAACTGAGGCGGGCTTGGCCCCGCGTGCGGGCGGTTTTTACCGGCACTTCGACAGCAAAGAAGCGTTGGCTGTTGCTCTTGCGCGCGAGGATATTGTTGAACAGGAAAATGAGCTTGGCTTTTTTGACCTGCTCCCTTTGGGGGATACAAAGTCAGAGCTATTACTATTGGCGCGGGGGTATTTGAGCGCCAATAAGCGGCAAAAAAAATACTATGCCCTTATTGAAGAACTGCGACGGCTCCCAGCTCTTGCTAAATTTGAGGCCGATGCGAATATTGAGCTTTTCGATTGGCTTTGCGATTGGGTCGCCACAAAAAAAGCAGGGCAGGGACGATTGCCTGAAGATTTGGCTACGTTTACTTTGACAGTATTTGGCGGGTTGTTGTTATACACGACAAAAAAGCTTCAAGGCATTGAGCTGCCGCAATTGTCTGACGAAGGAATGATAGAAGGCTGGGCGTCGCACTGGGCGAGCGTGCTGGATGCGCCAGCGCCTGTTCGGAAGAGGTCGAAAATCAGCTCAGCCCGCTAAGCTTGTGCCCTACAGCATGGCGTATTTTATGGCTTTTTCGCTGTTGCAAAACAAGTTTTTCTGACGAGCGTGTATTGAAACGCTATGTTGTCCCGGTTGTGTGTTGATAGACATTCATTGCCTGACTTTGGAGGCGCAGATGAAAGCGTTTTATAGGCGAAATCCACATACAAAGTACGGACGTATGAGCATGGCGGTATGCGTTGCCATTTGCGCTGCCCAACTATCTTATGCCCAAGAATCTTCTTCACAGCCAGAAATTGACATTCAATCTGTAGATTTGGGCATGCGAGCGGCAGGGCGCACCTATCCGCTAAGATTGACTGCTGAGAACGTCAGTTGTCGTGCGCCGCAAGACTTCAGGTTTGATCTTTCTGACGCTCCTTGGATTATAGCAGAGAGAGGCGCCATTGTTCGTAACGTTCCACATGGGGGCTCTAAATCTATCAATACAGTGATTGATTTTCGCACGACAGCACCGGGGGATTTAACTGGCGAGGTGCGAGTTGTGTGCGAAACATGTGGGTATATTCCTTTTATTAAAAATTGCCGGATTAGTGATCGCCTTTTAGTGCTCCAGGTCCAGGTCACGCCACCTGTCGCCGACCAAGGAGTGTTGCCCAGCTGGCTGCCGCTTGACCCAGGCCCTTTGCCCCAATCCGATATTCTTATGCGTGACATCGGCCTGATAGCGGCTCCAACAGCGGAAGCAGTTGAGGGCGCCATTGCTGCGGGCAAGGGACCTTGTGATGAGTTGATACGCCAGGTAACGGCGCTGCGTACAAAGAAGATTGATTGTACAAAAGCCGAAACCGCAGTAGCTGCTGCGCGGGCAGCCCTTGCATCTGCAGAGCGCGACATTAATTTAGAACAGCGCCGTCGCGAAGCCCTGCGGGCAAATGCACGTGAGCTTGTATCGCAATACCAGCAGGCAAATGCCGCCTCAAATGCTGCTGCTGCAAAAGTGGAAGCCGCACAGGCCGCGTTAGATTCTGCCCGGCAAGCCGTCTTAAACGCATTCCTCAATCATACAGGCCTTAATCCTGAAGGGATCAGTCTAACACCGCCAGCAGGGATGAATGTCGTGCAGCCGGGCGCTTTGAATGGGCGGCAAACACCTTATGCGCAAGCGCTACCGCTTGGCGGCGGCCTGACAATTTATTATGTTGATGATGGTGGTCTGTGGAATGCTGGCAACTCTCGGCTTGGAGCCTCTCGCCTAGGGCATATGTTCGCGCGTGAAATTGAAAATGGTCAAGCCCTTCTGGCGGCTGTTGCCGCCTCTCAAGCAGCGCTAGAAGAAGCCAAGTTGAAAGCACAAGCCGCAGAGGCGCAAGCTGCTGGGCTAGCCGAACTGGCGGCAGAAGCGGATGCGGCAGCGCATGGTTTGGCGCCATTGGATGATCAGCCGCGCTCTGCTGCGCAAGAGCGGCTTGAGGCAGCCCTGACAGCGCTTGAAGATTGCCGTCGCCGCGCCGCGCAACTTGCCAACACGCTAGCAGATGCTGAGCGCGCATTGGCTGAGTGTGAAAAGCTTGCGGCCAGTCAAATCGAAATAAACAAAGCGCGGAAACGAATTGAAGAAGCGCAAAGGGCTATCGAGCAGGCTGAAGCTACAGTCGAAGAAGCTGAAAAGATGCGTGCTGCTGCAGGTGGTACGAACGCGGCGGATCGAACCCGCGCGCAACTTTATGGAGGTGATGCGGACAAAGCGCTGCAAGATGCAAAAGAAGCGCTTGATGAGGCACAAGAATGGCTGGCGGATGGACGCGATCCCGACGGCGCCTCGACTTTGGCGGGGGCCGCGCAAGGCGCGGCGGCGCGGGCTCAAGAAGCTGCTGAGCAATCTGAAAAAATTGCCAAGGAAGGAGTACAAAAACAAATCGAGGAGGCCGAACGCACTGCACGCCAGGCTGAGATGTTCTTCCAGTGGCTAAAAGATCAGGGCGTTTCGCCTGAAAAAGAAAAACAGATCGATCAGATTTTGGCCGACCTTGCGCGCGCAAGGAGGGCATTGGAAACTGGCGATCCTTATGACATCGATTTGATGCAGCAATATCTTGACCGTCTTGCTGATGCGCTAGGCGCGGTTGGCTTTGCGCGCCTACACGGCGTGACGGCAAGCGCCGCCAGCGCCGGGATTTCCGCTTTCGCCGGCATTCTTTACGCCATCCTGGAATCTGAACTGAATGCCGCGGCGCGACGCGTAGGCAATGACGCTTTTATGACCGGCGTTGGAGCTGAGTCATTAACCGGCTGGATCGCTCGCGCAAATTCTCTGGGTCTTAAATGGCAAGATAACATCTTGGTCATTGGCGTGGACGTAACAGGAACATCGGAAAGTTACTTTATTATCCGCGATGGCGATCGCTATCAAGTCATTCGCTCCAGCGCTACAGGCGGGATTGAGTTTCTTGGTGAAAAGGTGGTGAGTTAGTTGTTCAACCCTTTAGGGTTGGCGCCAGTGCTTTGACCTCAACATGAACGTCCAAGCCTAAAAAATCTTCCGGGGCGCCTTTAAAGGACCCTTCCAGAGGCACAGCCTGAGATGGCGTGCGTGCGACTCCCGTGCGGATAAGATTACCACTAGCGATTGATCCGTTGGTTGGGTCGAACTCAATCCAACCGGCGCCCGGCAAGTAAATCTGGACCCAGGCGTGGGTTGCGCCTGCGCCTTGTAAACCACTATTGTTACCGTCGCTTGCGGGGTCATATAAATAACCGGTGACAAAACGTGCGGCGAAACCAAGTTGGCGAACCGCTTCTAACATCAACACGGCATAGTCACGGCATGATCCATGGCCGAGTTGGATGGTTTTGCGCGGGGCCTGCACGCCCGGTTCGTCGCGGCGGCGATATTCAATCGTTTCATGTAGAGCTTTGTTGATCGTCTTTAACAAGGCCCAAGTGTCGCCGCCTGATGGTTCAATAAATTGTTGCGCCCAGCTTTTTACTTCTTCTTCCGGGTGGTCGTATTCCGGTCGAATAAGAGGGATGAGGTCAGTAAACTGATCATTAGGATAGAGAAAAGGATAAGATTTTGCAAAATCCGCAATCGGGAATTCGGGTTGCGCAACCGTTGACCTAACGACGTTAAATGTACAGTCAATTTCCAGCGTATCGCTGCTCTCGGTAAAGTTAAATCGGGCAGTTGAGTTTGAAAAAACATCATTCACCCAATGCAGGCTCGCGGACGGTCTTGTGTTGATATAAATCCCGGCGAGTTGAAGGTCATTGCTGTCATGGGGGCGGAACATGGCCCGATGTTCCCCGAAGTGGACAGGGCGGGCATAGCGATACCGCGTAACGTGATGGACTTGCAGCAAATCTGTAGAGACGCCGGACGGCGGCGCGGCCAGATTGTTGTTATTATTCATAATGCTGCAAAAGCCTCGTTCGGTGCTACTCAGAATTTTAAGCCCAAGGGACTACTGTTCAGGGGAGAAGTACCGTTCATTGAGCGCATTGGCCAGCGTAATCAACTCAATTTGGATTTGATCGAGATATCGATGAAGCGGGCGTCCATTAACGCGGTCTGGTGGTGTGTTGAGACGGTTGTCCAAGGCCTCAGCCGCGCTTTTGATGTTGGCGTCAGCTTGCGCGCCATAGTCTTGTTCCAGTTTGCTGAGATGGTGGAAGGCAGAATTGACGGCGGCGCGCACTGACAAAGGCAGTCGCGCGTCAAAGAGCAAAAATCCGGCGGCGTCTGCGGGTTGTGGGTCGAAAGAGTAACGGCGCTGGAAAGCGTGATAGCCAGAAGCGGTGCGCAAAAGCGTATTCCACCAGGCAACGTCCGGCGGGGCGACCTGATCGTCATCATCGCGATCATACTCAAAATATTTCATGTCGAGGAGGCGGGTCATCTGGTCCGCCCGCTCCAGCGCAGCGCCAATCCGGTTAAAACGCCACACCTCATCGCGATACCATGTTGTCTCGACAATGCCGCGATGGGTAAAACATGAATGCTGTATGTCATCACAAATTTCAGACACTTTTGACAACGCAAAATTGCGTTTACTCAGCGCATGCATGCGCGCCTGAAACATCGAAAGCTGGCGCCAACATTCAGTGCTGATCAAATGACGTAGTGTGCGGGCGTTTTCCTTCGCCATGTGAACGGAGTAGGCGGCGGAATTAAAATTTTGAATTTCACCAAGATAAAATTTCGCGACATTTAAAGCTGTGAGCGGTTTATTGTAACTTTTGTAGCTTTCATGATCAGAAAAAACATTGAGGACGGGCGTCCATGCCGCCTCGCTTTCCTGATCGGCGGCAAAAGCTTCAGTAACGGAAAGAAGACGGGCGATATTGTCGGCGCGCTCAATATAGCGGCCCATCCAAAATGAATTTTCAGCAAAGCGGGATAACATCATGGGTCAGTCGCCTACCGCATGACCCAGGTGTCTTTTGATCCGCCACCCTGAGAGGAGTTGACGATGATCGAGCCCTCCCGCATGGCGACACGCGTAAGCCCGCCGGGCAAGACCCAGGGCTCTTTTCCCGTCAAAACAAAGGGGCGCAGATCCACATGGCGCGCGCGGACACCTTTTTCGGTTAAGGTGGGACATACGGATAGGTTTATCATGGGTTGGGCGATATATTTCTCCGGCTTCTTTTTAAGTTCGCTGGCGATTTCTGTCAGTTCGGATTTGGTTGCTTTCGGGCCTACAACGATGCCGTAGCCGCCGGACTCGCCAACAGGCTTCACGACGAGTTCTTCCAGATGCTCGAGTACGTACGCCAAGTCATCTTCTTCACGACAGATAAATGTCTTTACGTTTTTCAGAATGGCCTCTTCATCAAGGTAGTATTTAATAATCCGGGGCATATAAGCGTAAATCGCTTTATCGTCCGCGACGCCGGCGCCGACTGCATTGGCGATGCCAACCTTGCCGGCTTTCAAAGCCCGCATGATACCCGGAACACCTAACATGGAGTCTTCGCGAAAGACTTCCGGGTCCAGGAAGCTGTCGTCAATACGCCGATAGATCATGTCAACGCGCTTGAGGCCGCTGATCGTCTTCATGAAAACTTGGTCTTCATCATCAACAATAAGATCACGGCCTTCCACCAGCGGCACGCCCATTTCCCGCGCCAGGAAGACGTGCTCAAAATATGCGGAGTTAAATACGCCCGGCGTTAAAAGAACGATATTTGGGTTTTCAATGTGTGCGGGCGACGTTTCAGTTAACATGCTGCGCAGTCGGTTGCCGTAGTCTGAAACGGGCAGGGTCTGCACGCCTTCCATCAGGTCCGGGAAAGACCGCATCATCAGATGTCGGTTTTCAATGACGTAAGAAACACCTGAGGGCGCCCGGCAATTGTCTTCCAGAACTAAAAATTCACCGCTTTCGTCCCGGACCAAATCAACCCCACTAATATGAGTGTATGTATTATGGGGTAGGTCAACGCCGATCATCTCTTTACGAAAATTGTCATTGCCGAGTACAAGGTCAGAAGGGACAATCCCATCTTTTAAGATGCGCTGCTCAGAATAAATATCCGTCAGGAAGGCGTTCAGCGCTTTCACCCGCTGACGGCATCCGTCGTCAAGGCGGCCCCAGTCTTCGGAGGAGATTTTTCTCGGCAGCGGGTCGAACGGCAAAATCCGGTCTATGGCGCCCGCGTCAGAATAAACCGTAAAAGTGATGCCAAGATTGTGCAGTTCACGTTCGGCATTTTTATTGCGCTGGTTCAGTGTTTTTAGCTTATATTTTGCAAGGCGTATCGCGAGAGGGTCTTCTCCGGCGGGGCTTATCCCGGCGCTATTCGATGTCCCAAAAATTTCGCAGTAATTTTCTCCGGCGTCATAGCCGCTAAAAAGGTTTTGTGTGTCCATGACGCTTATATAGCTGAAAGCTTTTGTATTTGCAAGCTTTTTTGTGATAATAAATCAGTATACAGAAGTAAAAAGGAGTTAAAAATCCCACTGGAATGTATCAGCAATACACGATAGACATGGGGTAAATATATGCGAGAGGCGATTATGCTGAGAATGATAGGGTTTGCTGTACTCCTGTGGGCGACAGCTGCGCAGGCCGATCCGGCTGATGATCTGGAAACGTTGATTGAAGATTATTGGGCCAATGAGATGGAGGAGAACCCATTCTCCGCCACCGGTTCGGGCGTCTTTGAATATAACGACAAGGTTCCAGGCGTTTCACCGGAAGATTATCGCCGCCGTGCAGGAGAGGCGAAGGAATTTCTGACCCGTCTTGAAGCGCTGGACCGAGTCGGACTTGATGAAGATGGGCGGCTCAACGCTGATTTGCTGGAGTTCATTTTAAAGCACGATATTGCGCAGTCAGCTTTTGATGACTGGCGCATTCCATTTTTGGCGGACACCGGCTTTCACACCAATTTTGGCTATGTGGTCAGCGCGACACCATTTCGTAAAGAAAGTGATTATGAGGATTATATTGAGCGGCTTCGCGCCATGCCGGGCTATATCGATCAGAACATTGCTAATATGCGGCAGGGACTCGCAGACGGGTTTACCCAGCCGAAGGAAATTCTAGCCAACATTATTCCGTCGTTTGAAGCGCAAGTGAAAGAGAGCGCCGCGGAGCATCCTTATTATGCGCCATTTAAAACCATGCCGGAAATAATCTCGGGCCGCCGTCAAAGCGCCTTGCGAAAAGAAGCGCAAAATGTGCTCGAAGAGGGCGTGATACCAGCCTATCAAAGGCTTCTTACATTCATGCAGGACGAATATGTTCCCGGCGCGCGGGATACGCTCGGCGCTTCGTCACTACCGCAAGGGGATGCGTATTACGAAACGCGTGTAAAGTTTTACACGACGCTAGATGATACGACAGCAGAAGAAATCCACGATATTGGTTTGCGTGAAGTGGCGCGCATCCGGCTAGAGATGCAAGGCGTCATCAAGGAAACAGGCTTTCAAGGCAGCTTCGCTGAATTTTTGAATTATCTTCGTACGGATAAACAATTTTATGCAGATACACCGCAGCAATTGCTTGATCGAGCGGCGTGGATTTCTAAAGATATTGATGGGCGCCTACCAGCCTATTTCGGTAAGATGCCGCGCCAGCCTTATTCAGTAGAACCTGTGCCGGATGCGATCGCCGAGAACTATACCAATGCGCGCTATGTAGGCGCCTCGTTGGATGCTGATCGCGGCGGACAGTTCTGGGTCAATACATACATGCATGAAAAGCGCCCAATGTATCAACTGGTCGCTATGGCGTTGCACGAGGCTGTGCCCGGACACCATATGCAAAGCGCATTGTCGCTTGAGATTGAAGATGTGCCGGAGTTTCGCAATCAGTTTTACCCGCATGCTTACGGCGAAGGCTGGGGGCTCTATTCGGAAAAGCTCGGCGTTGAAATGGGCGTTTATCTAACACCATATGATCATTTCGGTCGTTTAACATGGGAAATGTGGCGTGCTTGTCGACTGGTAATCGATACCGGGTTGCACACAAAAGGCTGGACCCGGCAAAGGGCGATTGATTATCTCGCTTCTAACACAGCGCTCTCTTTGCATAATGTGCAAACGGAAGTCGATCGGTACATTGCCTGGCCGGGGCAGGCGCTAGCGTACAAAATGGGTGAGTTGACGATCTGGGAATTGCGCGCGAAAGCAGAGCGTGAGCTGGGTGACGATTTTGATATTCGCGAATTTCATGACGCCGTTTTGGCAGAAGGCGGTTTGCCGCTGGAAATGTTGCGCGTGCAAATTGATGATTACATTGCTGACGTAAAATCCAGATAAAGAGCTATGCTATGAAAACGCCGCCGGTTGTCCCTCTCATTGAAACAGAACGGTTACGTCTGCGCGGGCGAACACTCGAAGATTTCCCATTTTATCGGGAGATGTGGGCTGATCCTGTCGTCACAAAGTATATTGGCGGCAAACCGCAAGACGAGGAAAACTGCTGGTCAAAATATCTGCGCATGATCGGCCACTGGGCGGCTCTTGGGTTTGGGTTTTGGGCCGTCGAAGAAAAAACATCTGGTAAGCTGATTGGTGAGGCCGGATTTGGAGAGTTTAAACGCAATATGACACCGTCTACAAAAGGCGAGCCAGAAGTAGGTTGGGTCTTTTCACCTGAAGCCCATGGCAAAGGATATGCTACAGAAGCGGCGCAAGCGATTGTTGCGTGGGGTGATGGTTTTTTTAACGGCGCACGTATGTCATGCATTATTGACCCACCGAATATTGGGTCGATCCGCGTTGCAGAAAAATGCGGTTTCACGCTGACAGGCCGTGCAACTTATATGGAAGATGAAATCTTGTTACTGCACCGGGGCTGAAGCGCAAATCCTCGTTTATTCCGCCGCTTGATGGTGTTGTCCAAATTGCAACTCAGCAAGACGCGCATAAAGTCCGCCGCGCGCCAGTAATTCATGATGCGTTCCTTGATCGACGATCTGGCCATCTTCCATGACCGCGATGAGATCGGCTTTCAGAACAGTTGCCAATCGATGCGCGATCACAAGAGTTGTTCTGTCTTTGGAAATTCTTTCAAACGCATCCTGAATAGCGCGCTCACTTTCTGAATCGAGTGCGCTGGTTGCTTCATCAAGCAGCAAGACCGGCGCGTCACGCAGGATCGCACGGGCAATCGCGATACGCTGGCGTTGTCCGCCTGAAAGTGTCGTCGCGCCTTCACCAAGCTGGGTGTCATACCCTTGGGGCAAAACATCGATAAACTCATGGGCGTTTGCCGCGATTGCTGCGGCGTGCACGTCATCATCTGTGGCGTCAGGTCTGCCAAAGCGAATATTGTCAGCGGCAGTCCCGGCAAATAGCGGCGCATTTTGCTGAACGATGGAAAGAGCCCCGCGCAAGGCCATCGGGTCGAGATCTTTAATGTTGACGCCATCAAGATTGATCGCGCCTTTTTGCGGGTCATAAAACCGCAACAGCAACTGGAACATCGTACTCTTACCGGCGCCGGATGGGCCAACCAGCGCAACTGTCTGTCCCGGCTCAACCCGCAATGAGACATCGCTGAGGGCGGCCGCTTCAGGCCGAGCGGGATAGTAAAAATCTACATTATCAAACGCGATTTCACCGCGCATAGGCGTCGCCAGGGACTTTGGCTTTGTCGGGGCTTTGATATCAGAGTTGGCGCCCAGCAGTTCCATCAATCGTTCCGTTGCTCCGGCGGCCCGCATCATTTCGGCATAGGTTTCCGTCAACATGCCGACGCCGCTCACGGCAACGAACGCATACATAACAAATTGCGTCATGGCGCCTGGCGTAATTCCGCCATTTTGCACCTGAACTGCGCCGAACCATAAAACGCCGATGAGCCCCGCAAGGACAAAAGAAAAGATCACTGCCGTCATGAAAGCGCGTGCGCGAATGCGCTTTAACGCGACGTCGAAAGTTTCTTCAACGGCGTTGCCGAAATTTTCTTGCTCTTCTTTTTCGCGGGTAAATGCCTGGACAGTTTCAACTGCGCGCAAGCTTTCGCTCGCCCGCGCCGACGCATTGGCGAGACTATCCTGGCCAGAACGAGACAGTCGCTGAACACGCCTCCCAAACAGCATGATCGGACCGAGGATCAACGGACCAACCGCCAACACCATCAAAGCGAGCTTCCAGCTAACAACGATCATGAGAATAAGAGCGCCAAGGGTTGTCGCTATTGTCCGCAAGGCAACGGAAATAGACGATCCCACAACCGTCTGGATAAGGGTCGTGTCCGTTGTCAGGCGCGAAAGCACTTCGCCCGTGCGCGTGCTGGCGTAAAAACCGGGGCTCAAAGTGAGGAGGTGGTTATAAACCGCGCGACGAAGGTCTGCGACCACACGTTCACCAAGACGGCTGATGAAATAATATCTGAATGCGCTCGCAACCCCAAGAAACAAAGCAACGATGATCCCGGCGCCGAAAAATCCGGCCAGCTGATCGCCAAAGGCAAACTGCGTGCAGAGCTCTGATGTTGCTGCAGCAGAAAACCCGCAATCAACAACAAGCCGGAAAGCGGCCGGCAACAGTAAGGTTAAGGTCGAGGCAAGGATCAGAAATATCGTGAACGCGGTCAGCAGGCCCGGATATTTCAAAATAAACGGCGCAAGGCGGCGTAGCGGTTTTGTGCTACGCGCTTTTTCCCGGTGCACGCGGTCTTTTTCCAGCTCTGAAGCAAAAGTTGATCCGCGATCGATATTCGCCTGATTAGGAGAGGAAGGTTGATTAGTTATGCTCATGGTAACGTCCTTAGCCATTGGCGTTTCCATAGGCAATCAAGGAAAGCTGCATATGGCTTATGATCTTTTGGCATGTCTTATTCACGTAAATGAGGGCTGGTCGCCCATATTCAATAAAAAATCTATGCGTTCTGTCACAACTACCCCCTCTGCCTCGTCTTATATCTGACAGGAGGATCAAGATGATCAAACGATGGAGTGCAGGCCTGCTCGGCGCCATGGCGGTCGGCAACGGTCTTTTCATGATTGTCGCCGCCAAAAACTGGTATTTAACGGTGCCGGGCGCCAGCGATACGGGCCCCTTTAATCCACATTTTGTCTGGGATATTGGCGTCGCTTTTTGTGTTGCCGGGGCAGGGCTGATCGCGCGCGCATGGCGTCCGCAATATTGGCCAGCGGCAATAACGGGCGCTGCCTTTTTGTTTGGGCACGGCATTATTCACATTGCCGGTTTGCTCGGCGGTCATACGCATCACCCTGTCCTGGAATGGTTTGGCATTGTCCTTCCCGCAGCACTTAGCGTTTGGGCGGCTTTGCCATCAAAAGGAGAAACCCATGCTTAAATTTTTTGCAGAACGCGGCCTGAAAGACTTCTCAGACCGCTATGATTACGATGTTAGTTATATGCGTCATATGTTGGAAATATCGCCAGCGGCCTTTCTCAAGTTTAGTAAGCTGACCGAGCTTGCGCAGCATTGTGATGCGGCGCCAGTTGATGCACTTTTTGCGGCAAAGCTGGTTGGCGCTGTCACAGAAGATTGCGGACCTTGCGTGCAACTGGTTGTCAATATGGCGCGCGAGGCTGGCGTAGAGCCTGCACAAATCGAAGCAATATTGAAGCGTGATCATAATGGGATGAACGCTGATGCTGCCCTTGGATTTTGCTTTGCTGATGCGATTGTGCGCCGCGCTCCGTTTGAAGATGAAGTGCGCAATGATGTGAGAGCAAGCTGGGGCGAGGCGGGGATTATCGACCTTACTATGGCCGTACAAATTGGCCGGGTATTTCCGATGGTCAAAGCAGGAATGGGTTTTGCCAAAGAGTGCCGGCGAGTTACCATTGATGACACTCCAATTGATGTGATCAAAGGGGAAACGGTCAAAGATGCGGCTTAATGATGCCAGACGATAAGCTATCAAATGTAGAAGACCCCATTGGCGCTCATCGCGGGCGGTTGATGGGGCTTGCTTATCGCATGCTTGGGTCGATGACTGATGCAGAAGACGTGTTGCAGGATGCCTATTTGCGATATGCGAGCGCTGATATCTCGACTATCCGTTCTAAAGAGGCGTTTCTGGTGACGATCGTGACAAGGCTCTGTCTTGATCGGCTGAAATCGGCAAAAACCAAACGTGAGGTTTATATTGGGCCATGGTTGCCGGAGCCAACGCCAGATGCTGATGCGCTTTCTCCGCAAACAGCCCTTGAGCTTGCTGATGATTTATCTTTCGCCTTGCTGTTAACGCTGGAACGCCTGAGCGGGCAGGAACGGGCGGCGTTTTTACTCCATGATGTTTTTGACAGGCCCTATTCAGAGATCGCAACAGCGCTGGGCAAAAGTGAAGCTGGTTGTCGGCAGTTAGCATCGCGCGCCAGAAAAGCTGTCCATGAAGATCGAGAGCCGAGGGCATCATCACCAGATCAACACCAATTGTTGTTACAGAGATTTATGGAAGCGGCGGCAAGCGGTGATGCTGGCCGTCTACAGGCGCTTTTGACTGATGATGCCATTGCTTATTCTGACGGCGGAGGAGTACGTATTGCTGCGCTCAACCCTGTTATAGGCGCTGATAAAGTTGCACGCTTTTTTGTTGGCCTGATGAAGAAAGGTATTAGGGAGAATAGTATAATCAGGCCGGTTATACGTGACGTGAATGGCGCACCGGGCTTATTGGTTTATGTGGATGAAGAGCTCGACAATGTTTTGAGCCTTGAACTAAAGCAGGGGAAAATCTCTACAATCTTTGTTGTGCGAAACCCGGAAAAACTACATGGCCTTGCAGGAGGTGTACTGAACTGAGCGTTCTGAAAGGTTTCTAAAAAGCGCCTTGATATTTTTCACGCAAGATTTGTTTTTGAACCTTGCCCATTGCATTACGTGGCAGTTCATCAATCCAGAAAATTTTTCTGGGGCGTTTGAATTTCGCCAGCGAAGAGATCGCATTTTGCAAAGTTGCATCTTCAACGGGTGTCTTTTCCGCGACAAGCACGGCGATGACGCCTTCGCCCATATCCGGATGTGGAACGCCAATGACTGTGCTCTCTGAGACACCGGGAACCGCGTCAAGAACAGCCTCAATTTCCTTCGGGTAGATGTTGTAACCGCCGGCAATGATTAAATCTTTTGAACGACCACTCAGGGTTAAACGCCCGGCCTCATCCAGCGCGCCAATATCGCCGGTTTTGAAATAACCATCGCCCGTGAATTCTTCTTTTGTTTTCTCAGGGTTTCGCCAGTAGCCTTTGAAAATATTAGGACCTTTCACCTCAACATTGCCGGGTTGGTTGATAGGGGCAGGCAATCCATTATCGTCTGTCACCCGCAGGTTTACTCCGTCCAGCGCATAGCCAACAGTTCCCGCCACGCGGTCTCCATCTAGCGGGTTGGACGCAATCATTCCGGCTTCAGACATGCCATAGCGTTCCAGAATTTTATGACCGCTGCGCGCCTCAAACCCGTTGAAGGTTTCCTCGGTTAAAGGAGCCGAACCAGAAATAAACAGGCGCATGTGTTTGGCGTCATCAGGCCCGAAATCTTTTTCCGCGAGAAGGCGAGTATAAAATGTCGGCACCCCCATCATCACGGTGGCGTCGCGGAGGTAGCGGCGAACTTCAGCGACATCGAATTTGGGTAGGAATAATATCTCGCAAGCGCCGAGCATCGCCACATGTAGAGCGACGAATAACCCGTGTATGTGAAAAATCGGCAGCGCATGAAGCAGAACATCCTTGCTGGTAAAACCCCAAAGAGAATTCAAAGTGTTGGCATTCGATGAAAGGTTTTCATGGGATAACATTGCACCTTTTGAGCGCCCTGTTGTGCCGGAAGTGTAGAGGATCACCGCAAGATCATCGGCATGGCGCGGATGAATGTCGTCAAACGGCATTGCATTATTTGCGGCGTTTATGATCGACCCATTCTGGTTGGCGCCGAGGGTGAATGTTTTTTTGACGCCAGCTTTGGTCGCAATCGCACTTAAGTTATCTTCATTGTCTGGCGCGCAAACAAAAATACTGGGCGCGGCGTCACTTAAAAAGTAATCAATTTCTTCTGCGGTGTAAGCGGTATTAAGTGGTACATAGACAAGGCCAGCGCGCATGGCGCCCAGGTAAAGTGCAACATTTTCCGGCGACTTTTCGATTTGTGCAACAACGCGATCACCGGCTTTGGCGCCAGTGTTTAACAGCGCGCCCGCAAACGCCGCAGAGAGATGGTCTATGTCGCCATAGGTGATGATGCGCCCGTCAGGGAGGCGCAAAAATACCCGCTCCGGCCTATCTTGAAAGCGGGCTTTCAGTTCAGCGAAAAAATTATTCTCACTCATTGATACACATCAGACTGCGTTGACGGGAAGTTTCAAGTAACTGACGCCATTGTCTTCCGGTGGCGGCATTTTCCCAGCGCGCATATTTACCTGCACTGCCGGCAGGATGAGTTTGGGCATCGAGAGTTGAGCATCGCGTTCTTCACGCATTTTAACAAACGCCTCTTCACTGATACTTCCGCCAAGGTGAACATTATTTTCGTGTTGCTCGGCCACAGTGCTTTCCCATGCGAATTGATCGCGCCCCGGCGCTTTGTAATCGTGGCAGGTAAAAAGACGCGTTTCATCGGGTAGGGCGAGTATCTTCTGGATCGAGTTGTAAAGGGTTCGCGCATCACCACCCGGGAAATCACATCGCGCGGAACCAAAATCCGGCATAAATAATGTATCGCCAACAAAGGCGGCATCGCCAAAAATATAAACGGCGCAAGCGGGTGTATGGCCGGGGGTATGCATCACTTTTGCTTCGACGCCGCCAAGGCTGAACGCTTCATCGTCTGCAAAGAGGTGGTCGAACTGGCTGCCATCCGTGGCGAACTCAGAGCCGGCATTAAATATGTCGCCGAAAGATTTTTGGATTAGTGGTACGGCGTTACTGACGCCGGTTTTCCCGCCGAGTTGTTGCTGGAGGTAAGGGGCCGATGAGAGATGGTCTGCGTGAATATGCGTCTCCAAAATCCACTCGACAGAATAGCTGCGCTGTTTGACAAGGGCGATTAAACTGTCTGCCGAGGCGGTGTTGGTTCTGCCCGAAGACAGGTCAAAATCCAGAACAGGGTCGATAATCGCCGCCTTGCCGGTTTCCGGATCACTGACGAGATGGGTTGCTGTAAAGGTTCTCTCATCAAAAAAACTGTGAATTTCCGGCTTTTTCATCCCCATATGCCTCCCGCGTTAATTTGTCAGTCTTCCTGATAGCAGCTAGCTCTTTTCCCGCCTATCCGGGGAGGCTAGTTTATCTGAGCGATCTGAATAATGGCGACCTTGATGCTTGATGAAAATACTCTGAGCGGGGCCAAGCGCTCCAATTTTGACCAACAGCTCACCGCAACGATTGACGCGGCGGCGGACTGGTTGAGTGCGCGCCAAAAGCCGGAAGGGTATTGGGTCGGACAGCTTGAATCCAATGCCTGTATGGAAGCGCAGTGGATTTTGGCGTTGTGGTTTATTGGTCAGGAAGATCACCATTTGCGCCCGCGTCTTGCCGCTTCATTGAAACAATCACAGCGCGAAGATGGCGCCTGGGAAATCTATCACGACGCACCAGCAGGCGACATTAACACGACGGTGGAGGCGTATGCAGCGCTGCGGTCTATGGGAGTTCCAAAAGATGACCCTGACATGGTGCGCGCCTATGAGTGGATCATGTCCAAAGGCGGGCTTAAAAACATCCGTGTTTTTACCCGCTACTGGTTGGCGCTGATTGGCGAATACCCTTGGGAGCGAACGCCGAACATTCCGGCGGAAGTGATTTACTTCCCGAACTGGTTTCCGTTTTCGATCTACAATTTTGCTCAATGGGCGCGCGCGACGTTGATGCCGATTGCCGTGCTTTCTGCGCGGCGCCCCTCTCGTCCGTTTCCTCCTGAGAACCGCCTTGATGAGTTTTTTCCGGAAGGTCGCCGCAATTTTGATTATGCCTATCCAGAGAAGCCCGGCGCTGATCTGGTCGATAAGGCTTTTCTCTGGATCGACCGGGTTTTGCATTGGGGGCAGTCGGCGGGGATCGCGCCCTTTAAAAAAGGCGCGGTCAAGCGCTCGCTGGAATGGATCATTCAACATCAGGATGCAGATGGCGTCTGGGGCGGCATTCAACCGCCGTGGATCTATTCCATGATGGCGATTTATAATGAAGGCTATGCGCTCGATCATCCGAATGTTGCGGCGGCCCTCGGCGCGCTCGATGACCCGCGCTGGCGCGTTGATGTTGGCGAGGCGACATGGATACAAGCTTCAACCAGCCCAGTGTGGGATACAATATTGACGCTTCTGGCGTTTGAGGATTGCGATCTTAATGAAAAAAAATCCGAAGAAGTTGAAAAAGCCGTTGATTGGGTGTTGGCGCAGCAGGTTTTAAAGCCGGGTGATTGGCAAGTGAAAGTCCCACACGTTGAGCCCGGCGGTTGGGCATTTGAGTACAAAAACTACTTTTATCCCGACACAGATGATACGGCTGTTGCTTTAATCGTGCTTTCCCAATTTCGTGATGACCCAAAGTGGAAAGCCAAGGGCATCGATACGGCTATTGAGCGCGGGGTCAACTGGCTCTTTGCCATGCAGTGTAAAGGCGGCGGCTGGGGCGCCTTCGACAAGGATAATGATAAAAATTATCTGACCCGCATTCCGTTCTGCGACTTTGGAGAGGCGCTTGACCCGCCATCGGTTGATGTAACAGCCCATGTATTGGAAGCGTTCGGCAAGCTTGGATTTCGAAAAGACCACCCGAATGTTAGGCGCGGCTATGATTATCTTAAGCGCGAGCAAGAAGAAGACGGCTCATGGTTTGGTCGCTGGGGCGTCAATTACATCTACGGGACAGGGGCTGTTTTACCGGCGCTTGAGGCTATCGGCGAAGATATGTCCCGGCCGTATATTTCGCGCGCATGTGACTGGTTGGTCTCCAAGCAACAAGAGGATGGCGGTTGGGGCGAGTCTTGTGCATCTTACATGGACCCGAAAATGTCGGGCGTTGGAAAGACAACAGCCTCGCAGACGGCCTGGGCGCTGATGGGGTTAGCTGCTGCTAACCGAGCGCAAGACAGAGATGCGATCGACAAGGGCGTCGCATTTCTGATGGACCGCCAACAGGATGGGACATGGGCTGAACCGGAATATACCGGTACAGGATTTCCGGGGTATGGCGTTGGCGCGACGATCAAGCTGGGCGACCCATTGCTGGAGGAACGCTTGAAGCAAGGCCCGGAGCTCTCGCGCGCGTTCATGATTAACTATAATCTCTACCGTCACTATTTCCCGTTGATGGCGATGGGACGGGTGCGGAAAATCTCAATAGAAACATAGTGCGAATCGGTGATTCGTTCGCCGCATTCCGGTTTTTTCGACTCAGTATAATGTGCGCCCGCAATCTTTCCCGGGAGGGTTCCGATGCGGATATTCGTTATAGTGATTGTTCTTGCGTTGAGTTTCACTTTCATGCCGTCTTACGGCTACAGTGAGGTGGCGATCTATGCTGAGCGCACTGGCGGCGGGCAGAATGTTTATGAAACGCAATATGGAAAATCCGGTGATTGGCTTTTAAGCTGTTCAGAACAGGTCCGGGGCGGCGCAATAGGTTCCCGTTGGTGCACCCTCAAACCCGCAGGCGACAGGCGTTTTTCAGACGACCATCATGAAATTGCACGAAATGGGGTTTCCATTGAACTTTGGCGTGACGCGAGTTTTCCGGCGTCCGGCGCGAACCGTGCTGTGATTGATTTCACGCCCATCAATCATACGGCGCCCGGGGCGGCATATCGCATAACATGCGGTGAATATAATGTGATCGGATTTTCACCGCGCGATGGTGTGCGTCGTAAAGCTTATGGCGGCCCGCAAGCAACAGCAGCGATTTCGGCGATCCGTTCCTCAAAAGCATGCGAAATGACTGGCAGTGACGGTTCGGCGTCCGCGATCAGTGTTGAAGGCTTTGAAGAGGCGCTGGCTTATGCGTCAGCCTTTACCAGTTTTGATATGAATAGAAGCGAATAAGATCTGCTTACTCAGCAGTGTCAAAAAACTTGCCTAAAACTGTCCAGAAATCTTGAGGATTTGAAACGCTCAAATGGGTTTGGCCGGGCATGATCTCTTGTTTTATTTCAGCATTTGTTAAGTGCTGCGCCAGCCGATCAGAATGACGCTTGGGTATCAAGCCGTCATTTTCTGCGGTGACGATCAAGGTTGGCGAAGAAACAAGCTCCGCCCGCCGGGCAGAGTCGTATTTATCCCGCAGTAAAAGCGATACGGGAATAAGCGGAAACTTGGCCTGTGCAACGCGTTCAATGCTGTCATAGGGAGTGATCAACACCAACTTCTCTGTCGGGCGTTTGCCCGCGAGGTAAACGGCGACGCCGCTCCCCAAACTGCGACCGATGATTGATATGGCGTCATAATCATCATCAATCATGTCGTAAACGGCCAACGCGTCGTCGAATAATGCTTGTTCAGAAGGCTTGCCTTCACTGCCGCCATAGCTGCGGTAATTCAGAAGATAGATATCGTGATCGGGCAGGGTTTGTGTAAGCGGTGGAATATTGCGCGCTACATTTTCTGCGTTACCACCAAAGTATATGATGGCGGAACGAGTGCCGTTTCCGGCTTTCCAGAGTTTTAACGCAACGCCATCGTTTTCAAAAAGAATGGCGTCGGCGTCACTGCGTTCAACGGCTGGGGTCGGGTAGTAGAGAAAGCGGGTTTGTTGTGTGTAAAGAAAGCCGCAAATCAGAACATAAAGAAATACCAGTGCGAGCACGACATAGCGGATTTGTATTTGCTTCATGAATGTCTCGTATCTGGCGGCGCGAGATGAAATTCTAACGCCGCCAGATAGTGATGTCACTGTGCAAGAGATCGCGCAGGCGCAGGCGCAGGCGTTGGAACTGCAACTGTTTCGCCCTGAGGTGTTTCATTGCCTACGGCTTTGTCAAACCGCTCCATGTAATGGCTGTGCTCTGTGCCCATCAACCGGTCCCACCATGTGAAGTACAGCGCATAATTTCCGGTCATTTTCTCGTGGTGCATGTCGTGATGGGTGACACTGGTGAGGGCGCCTAAAATCGGGTGACGCGCCCAGCTTTTTGGCATCAGCTCGTACCCGCTATGGCCAGCAGCATTTCTGACGATCATGAGCCACATATAGATGATGGTTGCGATATCATGGAGCGGCACAAAAAATGCGAATACAGGGATGAACATATAATTCACAGCGGCTTCGCCCGGATCAAACGAATAGGCCGTGAATGGCGTCGGGTTATGAGATCGGTGATGTGTGGCGTGAAAATAGCGGAATAATTTCGGGTGATGGATCAGCCGGTGGGTCCAGTAAAAATAGGCATCGTGAAAGAGCGCGAGAGCGACAATCGAGAAGGCGAGATACGCCCAGCCATATTGGCCCACATCTGAGTAAAACTTGAACCATCCACCGGCCGCGCCTTCATAGACAAATACGCCCATGAACATGAAAACGACCACGGATAGCGCTGAATACGCAATCTCCCGCCGGATCTGTTTGGTGCGGGGTGTTCCTTTGCGGATTTTGCGGTTGCGTAATGGACGCTCAAAAAGCACCCAGACCATGAGGAACACCAGGATCGTGCCGGTGAGATATCTGATCCCCTCGATGCGTAGAGTCTGCGGCGCCCGTTCGGCGACTGCTCCCATAAACCAATCAAAAAATTCCATGTGACGTGCTCCTGTTCACGAACTGCTCACTATGGATGGCGGATTGGTGGAAAAATGGCTCCGCGAGGGTGAAAAAGACCACGCAATTTCGGAAATGCGGATGGTTTTTCAGTTTTGAGGAGAGGGTTTGCCGTTAAAAGCGGCTTGGCGAAAGGCGCTTGGGGTTTGTCCGCTGGTTTCTTTGAAGGCGCGATTAAAGGAGGAAAGAGACGCAAATCCGGCATCCATGGCAATGGTGAGGATTTGCTGGTCGGCCTTTGCCGGGTCGGCGAGGGCGGCTTTTGCGTCAATCATCCGGTAACTATTGAGGTAAGAGCGGAAATTGCGGTGACCCATGGCCTTGTTGATCAATGCGCGAACCTGATGCTCTGGTGCGCCGATACGCTCAGCTAGTGTTGAAATAGAGAGTTCGGGCTCAAGATAGGCTTTTTCCCCCTCAATAACGCCAACCAGCTTTTGATGCAGCAATTGTTCTTTCGGGCTGAGTGCAGGCTGCACAGTCTCAGCGGGAGAGGATGGAACCCGCTCAAACATCAAGACATGCTTATCGAAACGGGTGAGCCAGAAGACACTCCATACAATAACAGCCAAAAAGAGCCCATGCTCAATAGTGCTGAACCACAGGGGTTCAACGTGGAAACCAAAAGTGAGCTCGCTGCTTAAATCGAGCAGGAAGAGGGCTGCTATCGAGAAGGCGAACAACACCCTGACCCGGCGGCGTTCTTCTACGAGGTCATTGAGCCGACCGGCCAGCGCTCGGTATATAATATGTCCGACGATGGCGACCGCCATGACCGAACGGGCATAGGCCGCCCATGGATATGAGATTTCCTGCTTCAAGACGAAGTCATTGTAATTAAAGACGCCGAGGGCAAACCAGACGAAGGCAACGGCCCAATCAAACCGTCCCAGACGAAAATCATCGTCGAATAATGACAATGAAAACCACCATATAAAGACCGCGGTATTCATTGAGAGAGCGGATAATACATATTCCATCGCTACGGGAATGGCTGAGGAGTTATGCGTATCTGCGCCAACCACATCGATAAGGGCGATTGAAAGCAGCGCCCCAAACCTCGCCGCGCGCACATCCCATGCGTCGCGAATGATCAATCCGATTTGCACAAGCAAAAGAGTGACGCTTGCAAACCGAAAAAAGAGCTCAAGAGTTTCCATGTGAGGCTGCTGTCTGGATATGGTGATGCGTTAACGGACGGCTATATGAGTGCGAATTGCGGCCTTGGTCAAATAGCAGGCGGATAGGTTAGGACATTTATCCGCAATCGCCGTCCATGGCTGAAATCCAGGAGGAAATGAGTTCGACACCTTCTTCGTGGGTTATGGCGCGACCAAGTTCCGGCATCATTGCGCCAGGATCAGTTGTCTCCATACGGAATAGCGTGATGGATTGGTCGGTCGCGCCGGGCACAATATCAAAGGGTAGACCGCCTGATCCACCGCCGGCGGCGATCGGTGATTTACAAACTCCAAGGGCCGGACCTGTTGCGCCGGGCTCTAAGTCAAGTCCTGATGTGTCAGCCGCGCCATTGGGATTGTGGCAGTGACTACAATTTATATCGAGATAGGAACGCGCGCGAATGGCGACGGGTATTGTTCCATCGCGATAATCTACATTGGCGCTGGCGCCTATCGCCTCATCAAAGTCGCCGCTCAGCAAGCCAAGGGTAATCCAATCATTTAACTGGCCAACGGATGGATTAAAGGTTGAGCGTTTGTTGAGGTGGCGTGCTTTCATGCCAATCGGTTGTATCTCTTTTGTTGACGCGTTGGTTGCATGGCAGGCTGCACATTGATTGGCGTTTGGGACGAGATAGGAAAAATCTTCGCTGCGCCCATCGGGACGGTGTAACGTCATCGGCTTAATCGCGCCTGTGCGTTGTAGAACGGCGTCGGTTTGTTCGTCATTCCAGACGTAAGGCAACGCCGCCCAACCTTCCTCGCGCCGGACTAATATCCGCGTTTCAATCAGGCGGTAACCCTCCAGTTTCATCACGCCATTGTTGACGGTCCGGTCCGGCCCGTAAGTCACAGCGTTAAAGTCAGTATTTCCCTGCAGTGGGTAGTAAAAGGTTTTGGTGATAACTGTGCCCAAAGGAAAGTCGAACGCGTTATCTGCATCGTATTGCGCTGCGCCGCCGGGTATCCAGACTGTTCTCAATTTAAGGGCGTAATCAGAAAAGAGCGGCGTCGCCAAATCATAGGGCGTTACGCCTTCTCCAAGCTGCAACACGCCCTTCGAGGCGCTGAACATTCCCCAGTCGCTTAGCGCCTCCGGGTTTTCATGGGGGAAGAACGCCGGCGTCAGCGTTTTTTCTTGTGAGCAAGCGCTAAGAAAAACACCGGCGGCCAAGACCGCAATGAAGAGTTGAACCGACGGCTTCATTATTCTGCTAATGCGCCGGTTAGCGTAATAGCGGGCAGCTTTTCAAGGGCGCAATCATGCCCATCGTCAACAATGCGCGGGCTTTTATTGTTGTTTGGGCCGTCAACATTCAAAACTTTTGCCTCGCCGTTTTGGACACAAGGGCGCATGTCATCCGGCAAGGCGCCATCAACAAATTTTTCTTCGTCCACATAACCATCCCACAAAATATCAGGGATACTCCCCATTGGTCCGGCAACAGCAATCTTCAGGGCTTGGAGTTCAAGCCCATCAGGATTATTGCCGCCGCCTTCAAAGCGGTTATCATAAATGTAAATGCCCTCTGGGTAGGGGTCGAAATCGTCTTGCATACCGTCCTGAGATATGCCCGATGAAAAAATACTGGCGATAATGACATTTGCAGTTTTGTTGTCTTTGATATCGTTGTCGAAAATTTCGACTTGATCGTTTGAGTTGACGACAACACCGGAACCGGCCGGGATTGAGGCGACCGGTGTTCCTTCATGGCCAAAGTTTTTAGTGTTGTTTTCATAAACTTCATTGTTGAAGACGCGGGTGCGCGCGCCGGGTTGTTTTAAATTCGGCATATTAAAGACAAGAATGCCGCCGGTGTTTTTCGTTGCGACATTGCCGTAAACATCGGCGTCGAATGTGTTTTCAATCTCGATCCCGGCGACATTGTATTCTGCGCGATTGTTCCGAACGATGACATTTTGCGATTGGCCGATGTAAAGCCCCGCATCTGCGGCGGCGATCGCTACATTTTCTTCCATCAGTACGTTTTTGGTCTGAACCGGATAAATGCCATAGGCGCCATTGGAAGTTTTTGGTCCACCGGTCCATTCTGTCCGAACCCGGCGAATGATGATGTTTTCGCCTTCAGAGATTTTCAGCGCATCGCCTTTGGTGTCCTCAATGGCGAGATCTTCAATCGTGAAATCATTGGCCGTCACCAGAAGGCCTTCAGCGCCCGCGACCTGATTTTTAAAAGAGAGAACGGATTTATCCATCCCTTGTCCACGGATCGTGACGCCATCCACGGTGAGGCTCAGCGAGCGGTCGAATGCGAAAACGCCTTCCGGTATGTCGATTACATCGCCCGGTTTGGCGTCGAGCAACTGGACCATCAGGGTTTCTTGATAGGATGCATCCGCCGGCGTTGTTTCTTCGGCTGTTTGCTTGCCGCACGCTGTAAACGCGAGCGCCATTGTGCTTATCACCCAGAATTTCACCACCCAGTACTTCATAGCCAAGCCTCCCTGATTTGAAGGGGAGAATAGTCGATAGTGCTCAGGTAAAAAAGCCTCTGGGGCAGTTAGTAAAGACTAGGCCGCGGCTTCGACAATGCCTTTGAAGAACGCCGCGCCGTCCATCCCGCCAAGCAGAGGAGAGATCATGCGTTCCGGGTGGGGCATCATGCCGAGGACGGAGCCGGTGTCGTTCAAGATGCCAGCGATATCTCGGGCGGACCCGTTAGGGTTGTCGACATAGCGGAAGGCGACACGACCTTCCCCCTCAAGTCGGTCAAGGGTTTCGTCGTCGGCAAAGTAATTCCCGTCATGATGGGCGACCGGATAATCCACATAAGCGCCATTTTCAAAACCGCTGGTAAACAGCGACTGACTGTTTTCGACTTTCAGCGTCACATTCCGGCAAACAAAGTTTAGCCCGGCGTTTCGCAACAGAGCGCCCGGCAACAAACCCGTTTCGCAAAGCACCTGAAACCCGTTGCAGACACCAATCACGGGCGTGCCGCTGTTGGCTTTGTCGATTACCGCTCGCATGATGGGTGACTTTGCCGCCATGGCGCCAGCGCGTAGATAATCGCCATAAGAAAACCCGCCCGGCAGAACAATAAAATCCGTATCGGGAAGGCTTGTTTCGCCGTGCCAGACCATGTTGGGGGCGGCGCCGGTGGCTTGTTCTAGCGCCACTGCGATATCGCGGTCACAATTGGAAGCGGGAAAAACGATGACAGAAGGTTTCATAACATTAGCTCAGTTTAAGATCGCCCAGCGTGCGCCGGTCAGTTTTTCAGATTCGTCCCACAGTCTTTTTGCAGATTGTTCGTCGCGAGCGGCCCGGGTCATGGAAGCCCGGTCGACGGGGCCTTTAAAATCACGGAAACTTGTTGGCCCGTAGTAACCACCCGGTTCTGCATCTTCAGCAGCGGCGCACAATACCGTCGGGATGGCGCCTTTTTCTGCAGGTTGCGCAAACATCGCATTGGCGATCGTCAGGGCGAAGCCTGCGATAGCGCCGGGGCCGGTTGTCTGGAGATTGGTTGAGGACCAGCCCGGATGACAGGCAAAACTGCG
>BQJH01000009.1 GCA_021604605.1 Hyphococcus sp. | reverse complement strand
CGGCGTTCAGACCCAAGGCAAGACCGCCGCCGCCGCATTGCGGGAAAATTCGGCCTCCATGTCGTCAACGATTAAGCAATTGTCTGATCTTGGCGTTGCGGAAAAGGATATTCAAACATCCGGTCTCTCCATTAATCCGCGATATGATTATGAAAACAACAGGTCAAACCCACCGATCATCGGATATACGGCGTCCAACACCGTAACCGTAAGGTTGCGCGACCTCGACAAAGCCGGCGGTGTCATTGATCAGGCCGTTCAATCCGGCGCCAACAGTCTTGGCGGGATTTCGTTTACGTTCTCAGAACCGCAGCCTCTTTATGATGCGGCGCGCCGGGATGCTGTGCGTGACGCACGTGCAAAAGCAGAGTTGCTGACAAGTGAAGCCGGTGTCAGCCTCGGTCGCCTGATCTCAATTCAGGATGGCTATGTCAGTTCCCCTTCCCCTCGCCCGCAAATGGCGCGGATGGAAATGGCGGCGGATAGTTCCGTTCCCTTAGCAGCTGGCGAGTCCAGCGTCACCGCCAGCATATCAATGGTCTATGAGATCAAATAAATACGTCTGCCATTAGTAAAACAAAAGGCCCGCCAGTTAGGCGGGCCTTTTTTATTCGGACTGCGAACGTTTATTTATCGCCGGCAAATAGATCGCCGAAGAAATCACCTTCGTTCCAGCTTGGACGCTCCGGTACATTCGCGAGATCCGTTGCGATGAGATAATTGACCTCCGCAAACCGCGCCACATCATCCCATAAAATTGGCAACGTCACTTCATCGCTAGGTTTATGATAATGCTTGGCCAGAAACTCATTGAATTGTTCCTGACCGCCATTGGCAAAACCAACCACCAGAAATACTGACGGCACACCCTGCTCCACAAAACGATAATGGTCAGACCGGGTGAACAAACCCTGCTCCGGTACGGGGTCAGGAGAAAGGGTCACGCCAATTTTTGCCGTGGCCTCTCTCACTATAGGACCAAGCGATGAGCGCTCGGCGCCAAAGGCGACAACATCCGTAAAGGGATGAAACGCCAACGGCATATCAAGATTGACATTGGCAGCCAGCCCGGACTTCGCCACGGTTGGGTAATGGGCAAAATAGTCAGCACCGAGAAGGCCTTTTTCTTCCCCTGTAAGCGCAATAAACAAAATGCTACGCGCTGGCGCTCCATCTTTAACCAAACGATCCGCCGCTTCCAACATGGAAGCAACGCCCAAGGCATTATCGACAGCGCCGTTTCTGATGGCGTCTTTGCCTTCTGCGAGCAGTTTTTCGCTAATGCCCAGACCATCAAGATGCGCCGTCAGAACAATATACTCATCCTTCAATATGGGATCGGCGCCGGAAAGCAAACCGACAACATTTGGGCTTGATCCCATTTCCTGAACGCGCGCGCCCTTTATTGAAACGGAAACGGGAAGTGCAAAACCTTCGGGAACACTGGCGCCGTCTTCATCAATGGCGGCACGCACTTCTTTGAAAGTTTTCCCGGACCCGTCGAACAACATTTCAGTAATCGCAGGGTTGAGCGAAACTGACGCTTTCAAGCCTTTGCCTGGGGTATCCGGGCGACCGTTCGGATGAACCCAAGTCATACGTTTCGAAGTCGCAAAACCTTTAACGCGCTCCCATGGAAAACGTTTCTCTGACGTGGAAGTAGAAAGGCCAATCATTCCAATAGCGCCCTGCGCCGCCGCCATGTCAAGCTTGCCAGACTGTGAACCGAAATGCGCTCGCTGTTCTGTATCAAACCCTTCTGGCGCACCACCAAAAATGGCGACAATTTTACCCTCAACATCGAGGTCGGCATAATCATCATGGCCCTGATCAGGCGCATGGATGCCATAACCAACAAACACGACCTCTCCTGATATATCGACTTCGGTTTCATCGATGGCAGGAAATACGAGAAAATCATCAAGGTGTGTCAACGCCATGGTTTCGCCCTTGGCGTTAGTTATTGAAAACGCAGACGCTTCAAGAACAGGCTTTGATGAGACAAGCGGCACTTTCTGAAACCAGCCATTATTCCCTGCGGGCTTCAGACCAATTGCTTGCATTCGCGCAGCAACATAGTCGGCGCCAGCCTGATATCCTGCTGTGCCGGCTTCCCGGCCTTCTCTTGCATCATCTGCTAAATATGTAACATCTGCTTTCAAACGTGCTGCAGCATCCGGCGCGGTATTAATTTCAGTCGCGGCCGCCAAGGCAGGCGCTGGTAATGGCGCCACAACACGCGCAGGCGCGGCTGCGTCATACGTACAAGCGCCAAGAAGTAATATACTAAGTGCGCCGCCTATGCGGCAAAGATCATTCGTCATGAACGCCCCTCCTGTTAATCTTTCAGACTTGCCGCATCCTATAGCCACCCGTCAACAACGGGCTGTCGCTAATCAGGACCACCTCACCGGAAAACAGCCCCGTTTGGCGTCATCATTTTCATCAAATAGGCGCCGGAGTGTGATAAACTCGGGTAAATAGTCTAAATGGGAGTGCGGGATGAAATTTCAGCGCCATCTTTGGTTGATCGGCATTTTGACTTGCGCAACGCTTTTGAGCGCAACCGCCTTTGTGAACGCCCAGAAAAGTGATGCCTCGCCCGCGAGTGTGCGCCATCAATTGCAGCTCAATCCCGGCGGGTTCACACCTGGTAATACAGACGAGCCGCTTTTGGACCTGTCCAAGTCGATGCGTCATAACTGGCAAATTGTAATGCGTGACGGTTCACGCATCAGCGCACCAGAAATCCGCGCTATGGAAAATCTCAACGATGCGACCGGCTTGCCTCGATCACTACCCGATGACGCGGCTTATATTGGCGGTATGAATTTCCTTGGCACGATGGGAACCTACCCAGACCACTTTGCTGACAAATACACACTTGAATGGGAAGGCGACGGATACGGATTTGTTGGCGGCCAACCAAGAGATTTGCAAACCCGTATCGGGCGCAACAAAGTTCGGTTTTTTGTCTCACCGCAAAAGCGTGCTGGCCGAGAGCTCAGGTTTTCAAGGATTCGCGGCGACGGCGTCACAAAGTTCAGAATTTACAGGGACAAAAATAAAGACCTGCTCGATGCGGGTGAGATATGGAACCCGGACTTTATCGACCAGATCAAACCCTATGACATCATCCGCACAATGGACATGCAAGCCATCAACTCATCTCCCATCAGATCATTTGCAGATGTAGCCCGTCCAGATGATGCTGTTTACGGGCTGCAATTGGATAATGGGTGGCCGCCTAAGAGGCGCTATGGCGCGCCGTATGAGATATTTTTTGATTTAGCGGAAAAGGCGGACATAAAATTATGGCTGCATGTGCCACCCATGATTGGCGCGCCGGTTCATGCAGGCGACCTTTCTTTGCGCAAAGATGATAACTCGGATCATTTTGACGCTAAAAAGTTTCAACGCATGGGCAGAGATCATGGCGTTGACATCATCGACAGCCCGGAATGGGAAATTTTTGCCAGAGAATTTACGGACCGGCTTGTCGCCTCAACTTACCCCGCAACCAAACCTCTCTATATCGAACTCGGAAACGAAATCTGGAACGAGGCGCCGGGGTTTGAACTCTCCACCCTTTATGTTGCGGGCATCGGTAAAGCGATCAATAAAAATTGGGGAGCGCGTGAAGGCTACGGCATGTTAAGCGCACGATGGGCGGCCGCGCTTGAGGCGGAGTTTAAAGCCCGCAACCTCACCTACAATGTTATTTATGTTATGGGGAGCCAAACGGCCTGGGGCGACACAACCCCTCGCGCTATTCGCGGCTTCAAGCACCAGTTAAATAAAAGCGGCGCAGACTATGATGATATCCGTTCAAAAACCGGCTTCGCCCTCACAACATATTATGGCTGCTTTAACAAGTTCAGCGACACGACCTTTGGCAAACTTGAAAAAGAACCGCTCATCAAGAGTTGGGAAGACGCAATCAAGGACGATCCTGAGAAACTAAAAAAGGCGTATCATGATTTTTGTGTTGATGGGCCGGACACCGTTAAAGCCACGCGCCCCTGGCTTGTGAACAGCTGGCGCCACCATCAACGCCTTGCTGAAAAAGAAGGGTTTAAAATCCTCGGTGCTTATGAAGGCGGCAGTCATGACATGACCTACCCATGGCTCCGTTCCTCACCCATCTTTCAAAGTTGGTGGCGGGAATATCATTGGGGTTCTTATGGTGTCGATGTCACCAGACAGATGAACCGATCGATCATTGAAACTTTTCCGGGCGCTATCCTTGCAAATTATGACCTCACCGGCCCCCCTGGAGACTGGCCATGGCATGATGGGCATCGCACTGGAAATACTGCAATGTTAGATATGTGGGCTGAGTTTGGCCGCGAGGCGATGCCAGAATAGCTCATCAAATTCAAGGTGTTGTGGCTTCTTATTGAAAAATTTGGAACAACCGGCGGCTCATAGTATTCTTAGTTAATAAGGGGAATGATTATGGGTATCGCTCAAAAGAAGTTTTTTCACGCTAGCGCGCGCTTCTTCACCATCTTTGTCGCTCTGGTTTTTGCCAGCAATTCACACACATTTGCGCAAACCCATGAAAATGGGATCGGGCCGGACCCTGATCGCGATTCAAATCCCGCGACCAACACTCGCATCATTCCATTCATTGCTGATGCAACACAAGCCAGCGATGACCCGCCCTATCACGTCATCACTTTCGAACCGCCGCCTGGACGTCATGGTGAGGCAATCATCAAAGACTACGAAACCGATTATGGGGTTAAGTTCGGTAATGGTCTGTCGTGGCAAATCTGCGAAGGCCAACGGCGCTACCAATATGATTCCATGTGTACGTATGAGGCGCCAACCAGCGGCACATTTTCTGCTGGTTATATGAATTACCTCAACAGTCCATTGATGATTGAATTTGAGCGCCCGGTTTGCGTCGTTACGATGTCAATCTACCCGACCGGCGGCAAGGAAGGCGAACCTTTCGAGTTCACTATTCAGGGCTGGACCCAAAGCGGTGAAAAACTCTCCACCGCCAAAGCTGACTTTAAATGGACGAACAACACTGTACGCTGGCGGAACATGGCTGGCGCCTACTTTGTAGATCAACGGGCGATGAAAATCACTGTCAGCATGGCAAGCAAAGACCCGAAGGAAGCAAAAGAAACGCTACGCTACCTGATTGATGATCTGGCTTTTGTGGATGAAGGGTGCGAAGCGGCGCTCGATGATATTCAAGAGCGCACCGGTGTTGATCTGCGTGAGACGGCAAAGGCTACACCCAGCCAAAGTACAAACAGCACCAAGACAGACGCCTATGAAGACTTCGTCGATGCTTTGGACGTTGATGGCTCTTAAGGGATAGAGATGACGGCCATTCTTTATGAAGTCGTCATCACCGTCGGCTCTGAAATTCGTGCAGACTATCTTTCATGGCTGCGCCAGCACATGGACGAGATGAAAACTATTGACGGTTTTACATCAGCAACCCTCTTCAACAATTCCGAAAACGAAAATGAATTGACCTGCCATTATGGCCTGACGGACATGGCTGCGATGGAGGCATATCTAAACGGCGCCGCCAAAGACATGCGCGCTGACGGCATTAAGCGGTTTGGCGACAAGTTCATCGCCAAGCGGCGTATTTTGACAAAACAATAGATGAGAAGCTCAATGAAAAACCACAAAATGATCAACCCTCTTTGGCGCTTGGCGTATTCAATCATCGCGATCATCTCCGTGATGTCGATGAATATTACCGCATCGGCCAATGACAATTACGACGATCTTGTCTCATTGTTTGAAACATGGCGAGCTTTTGAAAAGCCTGCATTCGTGGACGGAGCGCCGGATTATACAAAAGCAACTATGAAGAAAAAACATGAGGCGCTGAAAAAACTTCAAAAAGAACTCGCAGCGTTTGATATTTCATCATGGCCGATAGAGCAGAAGGTTGATTACCATCTCGTCCGCGCCGAAATGAACGGGCTCGATTTTTTCATTCGCGTCTTAAAGCCGTGGGAACGCGACCCGGCGTACTACCAGCAAGTCTGGACTTATCAGAGTGATACGCCCGCTCATGAAGGCACAACTAACCATGCGTTGGTTGAACTCTGGCAATATGATTTTCCCCTCTCCGAAGAAGAGGCAGCTAAACTCGTTACTGAGCTACAGGCAATTCCGCCATTACTGGAGCAAGCGCAAACAAACCTTACAGGCAATGCTCGGGACTTGTGGATTTCCGGCACGAGCACAATGGAAGATCAGGCCGGCGTGCTTAAAGAGATGAGCAAACAAGCTGGAAATCAAAATTTAAAGGAGGCGATCAACACCGCATATGCTGCAACTACTGATTTTATTGAGTGGTTGAAAGCGGAAGCACCCAACAAGACAGGCCCTTCAGGGGTCGGCAAAGAAAACTACACTTGGCATTTGCAAAATGTGCACCTCGTTCCCCTCACATGGGAAGACGAAGTGATGCTTTTGAAGCGTGAATTAAAACGTGCGCATTCCTCATTGCGGTTGGAGGAACATCGAAACCGTGACTTGCCAGAACTGGAAGCCGTCACCTCACCAAAAGCATATAAAAAGCTCGCGCTTGATCGCGTTGAAAAGTATATGCGCTTTTTGGAAGACAACGATATCATCACCATTACGGATTATATGGAACCGGCGTTACGCGAACAGATCGGCTCCTATTCGCCGCCAGAAAGCCGCAACTTCTTTGCCCAGGCAACCCACCGCGAGCCCATGACCTTATGGACGCATTTCTATCATTGGTGGGATTTGGCGCGAATGGAAAACAATCCGCACGAAAGCCCCATGCGGCGTGGCCCCATGTTGTTCAATATTTTTGATAGCCGGGCGGAAGGTGTGGCCACTGCTATGGAAGAGATGATGATGCATGCCGGGCTCTATGACGATAATCCACGCGCGCGCGAAATCGTCTGGATATTACAGGCGCAACGCGCCGCCCGTGGCCTCGCCTCTCTCTATGCGCAAGCCAATGACTTCACCATGAAGAACGCGTCAGACTTTCACGTAAAATGGACGCCGCGCGGATGGATGAGCCCAAGTCTTGATCTCTTAGGTTTTGAACAACAATTATATTTGCGCCAACCCGGTTACGGCACCAGCTATGTTACTGGTAAGCATTTGTTCGAAGAAGTTCTCGCAGACCGTTCACGGCAATTGGATGAAAACTATCCACTGAAAATGTTCTTTGAAGAAATCGACGATGCCGGCGTTATCCCGACCTCTCTCATCCACTGGCAACTGACAGGCGAAGGGAATGAAATGCTGGGGTTAGAATAGGCTTTTTTGCGAAAACATGCCAAACGCCGCCCCTGTCCGATATGAAATCCCAAACCTTCACACCGGGCAACCTTCATCTGTACAACGCTCAGAAGTATCTCTTCCTTCCGAGCCCATGACAGCGGGCTTTTCGCGCAGGAGCGCCATAATTTCAGCGCCCAGGACAAGGTCTTCTTCGCGGCCAAACTTGTGTTTTCGTATATGACCTTCAGGATCGATCAGGATCGTCGTCGGCGTGCCCTGCATGCCATAGGCGGCCATGGTTTTGGGCAGCCTGCCATTCGCGGATGGGGCATCGATCCCGACGGGAAAGCTAATCCGATATTCATGCAGGAATGCTTCAAGCGCAGCGCGCGGACCCTGCGCTTCGTGATGTTCAAAAACGGTGTGCAGGCCGATCACAGCGACATCATCCGGGCTGAATAGGTTGCGGACACGCATAGCTTGCGGGAGGGCGTGAGCAACACAGCCCGGGCAAAGCATTTGAAATGCTTCCAATAGAATGACTTTGCCACATAAACTTTCCAATGAAATAGAATGTTCCGTGTTCAACCATTCACGCACTTCCCATGGCTCAGCTCGTTTTGCATTCATCATCAGTTCCTGTTCCGAGGGCTCTCAGTTTGTTGTTTGAAAATTATTGAGAGGTTCACACTCCCGCGATCCTTTCCAAGGCCGCATTCTGATAGAAACGTCTATTGAGGGGATCGCAGGAGCTAAGCGATTATTTCAGAGCGTCAAGGCTCGCGCCGAAATTGATGTGGTATGGCTGGCCGCCAATAACAAACGCAGGCACAGACTTAACCCCTGCAGCTTCCGCCTCGGCAAGGCGAGACGGCGCTTCGCCCAGATGAACAATCTCTACATCATATTTTGTTGTGTCGAGGCTTTCAGCAAATTGTTGCTCAGCGTCTACACAGACGCCGCACCCAGCATGATAGAAAGTGGCTTTCGTGCTCATTTAAATTCTCCTTATAGTTTCGACTCGATACCTTATTGACATACGCCAGCCGAAATTAACTTGCAAGAGAAGTTTTTACTCGATACTAAAAAAAATATGAGCAATTCTCAGGCAACACTTATTGAGCGCCTTGCGCGCATTTTGCATAATGATGCGCATACAGGCGGGTTAAAACCCACCCAGTGGGAGGCTTTGAGATACCTTGCTCGCGCAAACCGCTTCTCCCGTAGCCCTGGCGCGCTTACTGTCTATCTCGGGATGACCAAGGGAACGGTCTCGCAAACGTTACAGGCGCTAGAACGCAAAGGCTGTATCAAGAAAACAGCCGCAAAAGACGATCGTCGCGGTTTGATTGTAAAAATTACAAAAAAAGGCGAGTCTTTATTAGCCGATGATCCGCTCATTGACCTTAATGCAACAATTGCGGCCCTGCCCAAGGACACGAAAGGTGAGCTTACCGCATCTCTCGAAAGTCTGCTCAAAGCCATTCTTGCGAATAGAGGCGGAAAAACTTTCGGGGCATGTAAAACGTGTCGGTATTTCCGGCGCACTCATAAAAACGGCGCGCCTCACTTTTGCAGTCTTTTAATGGAACCGCTCTCAGGTGATGACAGCGAACGCATTTGCATTGAACAAGAGGCCGCCTAACACAACTGTCTGTCTGCAAAAAAACGCCGCCCAATATGAGCGGCGTTTTTCTTGTCTGGTTGCTAACGAGTTTAGACTTGTATTTTAGCCAGCCTGATCGTCAACGCTCGCATCTGGCGCATTGTTTTTCACAGACTCGATGCCGTTTTTGCATGAGGCTTCCGACTCGTAGGCCTGTGACTTGCCGATCACTTCGCCATTGCCCGCCTTGAGGACAAAATACGGCTTGCCATTCGACTGTTCCTTAATCTCGTAACGGCCGTCATCAACAGAATTTTTCTTGACCGACGCGATACCATTCTCGCAGCTCGCCTTGGCTTTATAGCCTTCGCTGGCGAGGATATTCTCGCCATTGCCAGCTTTGAGGCGAAAGCGGAACTCGCCGCCATTATCTTTATATAGTTCGAACTTTCCTGCCATGACGGCTATCTCCTTCTTTGAATTCTCTCTCGCCCTAAAGTGATTCCAATCATGGCGACCTCAGCGTGATTTGCAATTCCTGAAAACCGTAATATTTGATGGATGTTCCAGAATCGTTCTCCTTCGCGTAGGCTTGCCCCATCATGTCTGACCCTGTCCGTAAACCGTCAATCTCCGAACGCGCCATGGCTGCCGCGCGGGCGCCATCAATCAATGAAAATGAAGTAGAAACAGCACCTTATCTTGATGGTTTAAACGAAGAACAGCGCGCAGCAGTGCTCACCACTGACGGCCCGGTCCTGATGTTGGCGGGCGCCGGCACCGGGAAAACCAGAGCGCTCACAACCCGGCTGGCGCATCTCCTGTTCACCGGGCGGGCGCAACCCTGGCAAATCCTTGCCGTCACCTTCACCAACAAGGCAGCCCGGGAGATGAAAACCCGCATCGAGGCGCTGGTTGGCGACAGTGTTGAGGGTATGCAATGGCTAGGAACTTTCCACTCGATCGGCGCTCAGATCCTGCGCCGCCACGCAGAGCTGGCCGGGCTGAAATCATCTTTCACGATCCTTGATACTGATGACCAGATCCGCCTCGCCAAGCAGGTGATTACAGCGGCCAATATCGATGAAAAGCGATGGACCGGACGCGGCCTCGCTTCTGTCATAGATGGTTGGAAAAATCGTGGCCTGACGCCGGACAAAGTCCCCGCCAATGAGGGCTACCATTTCGCCGATGGCAAAGCGATTGTTCTTTATAAAGCCTATCAGGCCCGACTGACCACGTTGAACGCCGTCGACTTCGGCGATCTCCTCGTTCACAATCTAACGATCTTCCAGAACAATCCGGACGTGCTGACAGAATATCAACGACGCTTCCGCTATATGCTGGTCGACGAATATCAGGACACCAATGTCGCACAATATTTGTGGCTGCGGATGCTGGCGCAACAACACAAAAACATTTGCTGTGTTGGTGATGACGACCAGTCAATCTATGGGTGGCGCGGCGCGGAAGTTGAAAATATCCTGCGCTTTGAAAAAGACTTTCCTGGCGCGTCAGTGATCCGCCTTGAGCGCAATTACAGATCAACGCCATCGATCCTTGGCGCCGCGTCTGGTTTGATAGCCGCCAATACGGCGCGCCTCGGCAAAGAGCTGTGGACTGACCGCGACGAAGGCGAAAAGGTCAAAGTGCGCGGCGTCTGGGATGGGGAAGAAGAAGCCCGCCTCATCGGCGATGATATCGAAGCGGAACAATCAAAAGGCCGCTCCTTGAGCGAAATGGCGGTGTTGGTCCGGGCGTCGTTTCAAATGCGCGCCTTTGAAGAACGCTTTAACATGCTCGGCCTTGCCTATCGTGTTGTTGGCGGCCCGCGGTTTTATGAGCGGGAAGAAACCCGAGACGCCCTCTCCTATTTACGGTTAATTCGCAGCGCCGACGATGACCTCGCGTTTGAACGCATCGTCAACAAACCCAAACGTGGTCTCGGCGATAAGGCGCTACAAACCCTGCACAAGCTGGCTCGCGCGCAGAACATTCCTTTGATGGCAGCGTCACGGCTAGCCCTGGAAAGCGATGATCTGCACGCCGCGGCTAGACGGTCCCTCGTCAACTTTGTTGATACGGTTGACCGCTGGTCCCGCGACGCCAAGGACATGACCCCTGCCGATCTCGCAGAACTCGTGTTGGAGGAATCCGGCTACATTGAAATGTGGAAGAACTCCAAATCACCTCAAGCGCCGGGCAAACTCGATAATTTAAAAGAACTCATTCAGGGCGTTTCAGAATTTGATACATTGGTAGGTTATCTCGATCATGTGGCGTTGGTCGCAGAACGCAATGAAAATGACAGCGACGGCTGCGTCTGGCTGATGACACTGCACGCGGCCAAAGGCCTGGAGTTTCCCATCGTATTTCTGCCCGGTTGGGAAGAAGAAATTTTCCCATCCAAAAGATCCCTTGATGAAAAAGGCAATGCAGCGCTGGAAGAAGAACGCCGCCTCGCCTATGTGGGCATTACCAGAGCAGAAGAAAGCGCACGCATTTCCTTCGCCGCCAATCGCCAAATATATGGCAGGTGGCAAACGGCTATTCCATCGCGTTTCATCGATGAGCTCCCGGAAGAGCATGTGGATGTGGTTTCCGAACCCGGCCTTTACGGCAACTCAGCCGCAAGCCTCGCCAGCCATTCAAGCTTTGACGGCGGCAAGTTGCGGGACGATGCCTATTACGACAACCCCGGCTGGCAGCGCGCGCGCGCGGCTTCAACACGTCGCCCTTCTTCTCCTCCGATGCTTGAAGGGCGCGCCAATTCTGTTTCCGTCAGCGCGCCAGGCAAATCAAAGTTTAAAATTGGCGCAAGGGTTTTTCATCAAAAATTCGGCTACGGAAAAATATCATCTGTGGAAGGCCAAAAACTCACGGTTGATTTTGAGCATTCCGGCCCCAAGAAAGTTATCGATACATTTGTTGAGGCGGCGTAATGCCCTCCCCACAAAAGACTGTTTGCCCGGATTGCGGTGTTATACTCGATGCTGTTGACGGCACTACCCACGCTTACCTTGGCGGCTCAACAGAATGCTGGGCAACCTTCAATGAAATTCTCGCACGTGAATTTCAAGATGAAGGATATTTTTCCGTTCATCGCTACACGACAGATGCGTACACAACCCAGCACCCGGGCAATCAATCAGACAGGCGGGCTGCGCAATCTGTGAACATTCATTTGGCGGCGCTTTGCGCCCTTATCGAGCAAAAACGGGAGCTGGTTTTTATCCCACGGCTTTTGAAAACTCTTGCCAATAAACATAAAGACAAGTTCAAACCGCTGGCGCCGCCGGCCCCGCAAAGCTATGAGATCACCGTTAGAGACGTGCTCGCAGCCACGAACGTCGAAGAACACAAAGACATAGTGATGAAGTGGGCGGAAACGGTCTGGCGGGCATGGAAACCGCATCATGATACAGCGCGCCATCTTGTCCAATTAATTGACCAACGATCATAAGCTGGAACCAATATGACATCTTACAAAATCACATGGGAAGGCGCGCGCGCACCCTTAAACGAAGCCAGCAAAGCGTTGAGTGAAATTTTATATCCACCAGCCGATGCGGTTAGCCTCACTAAAGCAGACGCCGCCGTTGAAGATGGCGCCAGCGCCTGGAGGCTGGAGGCTTATTTTGGCGCCGCGCCTGACATGGATGCTGTGAACGCGCTTGTTAAAGAACATGGCAGACTGAAAGACGGCGACCTGGAAGAACTGCCTGACATTGATTGGGTGGCCCATGCACTTGAGGGGCTGGGCGTTGTCCGTTGCGGGCGCTTTGTTCTTTTCGGCGTTCATGACGCTGACAAACTGCCGAATGAAAAAGACGATATCCCGATCCGCATTGACGCAAACCTGGCCTTTGGCACGGGCCATCATCCAACCACCGCTGGATGCCTCACCTTGCTCGAAAGGTTTTCCGGCTGGGCGCCCAAATCTGTCTTTGACCTTGGTTGCGGCTCGGCAATTCTCGCTATAGCAGCCGCAAAGCTTTGGGGTCGGCAAATCCTCGCCAGCGACATAGACGAGGACTCTGTCGCGATCGCAAAAGAAAACGCGACGCTGAACAGCGTTGACGATAAGCTGAATATCGTGACAGCCGCCGGGTTCGATCACGCAGCGATCGAAAAAGCCGCGCCTTTTGATTTTGTCTTCGCCAATATCCTCGCCGGACCACTGATGGAACTGGCGCCGGACATGGCCGCCCATATCCAGAAAAATGGCCGGGTGATGCTGGCCGGACTGATGACCGAACAGATGGAGCGAGTAATCAGCGCCTATGAAACCGTGGGCTTTCGCGTCATCAATCGGCTGGAACAGGAGACCTGGCCGGTGCTTCTCCTCGTGCGCGAATAACCCCTAAATCTTCCTCCTCTCGCCCCTTGAGACTGGAGCCTCAAAGCGCAATATTGCGCCCAGCATTTTTTAAAGGACGCCTCATCCATGTTCCAGACTTATGAACCCGTTTCCGATCGTTCGTTCGCCGGTAAACATCTGCCGCTATTGCGCGCTGAACTGAAAAAACAAAACCTCGACGGGTTTGTCGTTCCGCACGATGATGAGTACCAGAATGAATATATTCCGGATTATGCTGAACGGCTTATGTGGGCGTCCGGATTTTCTGGTTCTGCCGGGTCCGCCATTGTTCTTCTAGACAAAGCCATCATCTTCACCGATGGACGTTATACGCTTCAGGTTCGCCAGGAAGTTGATAGTGCACATTTTGCTTATGCAGATGTTCCGGCGACCTCGTCGCATCAATGGCTGAGCGAGCACGCGAAAAAAGGCGAGCGCATTGGCTATGACCCAATGCTGCATACACTCTCAAGTGTTGAACATTTACAAAACGCTGCAAAAAGTGCGGGCTTTACTTTGGTTGCGGTGACGCAAAACCCTATTGATGTTGCATGGTCGGACCAACCAGAAAAACCTACAGCCCCTGCTCTGTCCCATGAAATTAAATTTGCTGGTAAGTCATCGGAGGACAAGCGCCGCGATATTGCCGCCGCAATTTCAAAAGCGGGTGCTGATGCGGCGTTGATTACGGCGCCGCCATCTATCGCATGGCTGTTTAATATTCGCGGCGGCGATGTTGCGAGGACACCCCTGCCGCTCGCCCGCGCGATCATCAACAAGGATGGCAAAGCAACCCTCTTTATTGCACCGGAAAAAGTCGGCAACGCCCTGCCGGAATTTTTAGGCGACGATGTCGATATTCGTGCTGAAACGGATGTGACGAGTGCATTGGAAAAACTGGGTCAAACCGGCGCAAGCGTTGCGGTTGACCCGGCGCTGGCGCCGTCAAAATACGCCGCCGACCTCAAACAGGCGGGCGCAAAGATTGTCCCCCTGACCGACCCTTGTGCGCTCCCCCGCGCCACCAAGAACGAAACCGAGATCGAAGGCGCCCGCTCTGCCCATATCCGTGACGGCGTTGCGGTTACGCGGTTTTTACACTGGATTGATACTGAGGCTCAAAACGGCGATGTCGATGAAATCACGGCTGCAAAAAAACTGGAAAGTTTCCGCCGCACATCAGACCAGCTTCGCGATATCAGCTTCGACACAATCTCCGGCGCCGGATCAAACGGCGCTCTCTGCCATTATAAAGTCTCAACCGAGACCAATAAAACACTGGACAGAAATACGCTCTACCTCGTTGACTCAGGCGGTCAGTATCCTGACGGCACAACTGACATCACCCGCACCACGCCGATCGGCACGGCAACCGAGGAAATGCGTGATCGGTTTACGCGTGTTTTAAAAGGCCACATAGCGCTGGCAACGCTAAAGTTTCCCGCTGGAACAACAGGTCATCAGCTCGACGCTTTTGCTCGCAAGCCGCTCTGGGATATGGGCCTCGATTATGACCATGGCACCGGACACGGCGTCGGATCATTTCTCGGCGTGCATGAGGGGCCACAACGCATCGCCAATACGCCAAACACCCAACCCTTAAAACCCGGCATGATCCTTTCCAATGAGCCGGGTTTTTATAAAGCCGAAGAATTTGGCATCCGTATCGAAAATCTGATTGTTGTGAGCCAGCCCCAACCCGTTAAAGGCGGGGAACGCGCAATGATGTCTTTTGAAACCATCACCCTGGCGCCGATCAATCTTGACCTTGTTGTCGTTGATCTCCTGACGGAAGAAGAGCGCAACTGGTTGAACGACTATCACGCTGAGGTTCGCACCAAGCTTGGAGATTTAATCCCGGCGGAAATCAAAGACTGGTTTGAGGATGCTACACGCGCGATATGATCATGGTTGAAAAAATATGGCTTCCGCCAATTACGCATTGTGAACGATATGAATTTAATACCAAATAACACATTTCCTCACGATAGATTGCTACCCTCAGATCGGACAGCATCTGCGCTCCTAACCAATTTCTCTTTGGATGCTTCCCGCACAGACCGCGCCTTGTAAAGCCGTTCACTAATTGGTGTTAATAGTCGCGATTTAGGCTCTGTCTTTTTTGTAAGCTTCTTTTTCCTTGGCACAAAATGCCGCCACACAAGAATAAAATAAATAGGTGTAGCCAATAGAAGCATGAAAACGAGTGTATATTTTTCTTGCGGCGCACCCCAATAATTTTGGTACGCAAAAATAGTTCCTGCTCGTATGGCCGAAATAGCTGTAAGCCAAAACTTCAGTAAAAAAATACCGCCGATCACGAGTTGGATACGAACTGTACTGTTTTTCATGTACCCACTGTAACATTGTCAATATTAGAAAACCAGTTAGTCAGTATTACCACACGATCTAGAACGACAGGGCTCTACAGCCCGCCCATACTGATCAGCGTGCCGCCATCAATGATCATACTTTGACCGGTCATCCAGCGCCCTGCCGGAGAGGCCATAAAGACAGCGGCGCCGGCAATATCATCCGGGTCGCCAAATCGACGCAGCGGCAATTGCTGCGTCATCATTTTTTCGATCTTCGGGTCTTTCCAGAGCGCTTCGGCAAAATGCGTTTTGACAACCCCGGGACAGATGCAGTTCACACGAACATTGTCCGGCCCCATCTCAACAGCGAGGTTTCGCGCAAGTTGTAAATCAGCGGCCTTGGACAAATTATAGGCGCCAATAGCGCCCGACCCGACAAAACCACCAATTGATGAAATTATAATAATCGCACCGTCTTTTTTCTCGCGCATATCTGGCGCCGCCATATGCGCAAGCCAGTGAGAGGCTTTGACATTGCAGGTAAGTATTTTTTCAAACTGCTCATCACTCATTTCCGAGGATGGCCCGAAATAAGGGTTCACGGCCGCATTGGAGACAAGAATATCTGCAGGGCCGAATTTTTTCTTCGTTTCATCAACGAGCCGTTGCAGTTCCGGCTTGTAGGCAATGTTGCAGGCGATTGCATAACCGGCTTCGCGGCCTTCGCTTTCATTAATACGATCAACAACATTTTGGCAGGCATCGATCTTTCGGCTCGAAACAACAACATTGGCGCCGTGTTCGGCCAGACGCATTGCTATCGCCTCGCCGATGCCTCTTGAGGCGCCGGTTACAATGGCGGTTTTTCCGCTAAGATCGAATAGAGGTTTAGGGTTTTTCGCGTTGTTGTTCGCACTATCACCAGACATTTGTCTTCTCCCTTACCGAGACAAGATAAAACTAGTGTATATTTACCTATGCACAAACAACTATGCGCAGCAGAAAAAGCTTAACAGCCTATTCAGCAGCGGTTGTTGCGTCGCTTGGCTCAGCGTCTTTGTCTTCTTTCGCTACGCGCTTAACAGATTTTCTTGGCGCGCGTTTACGCTTTGGCTTTTCTTCCGCCACCGCATCATCGCTTGAAGTAGAAGGCTCTGGGCTCGATGACGAAGAAGGTTCTGGCGACGCCTGTTCAGCGGCTTTAGGCTTTTCCGTCGGCTCCGACGCATCAGTGTTATTCTGGCGGGCTTCATTGCGGGCGCCATTATCATCTCGATTGCGCCCTCGCCTATTGCGATCCTGATTGCGATCATTTTGACGGCTATTATTCCGGTCGTTGTTTCCCCCATCGCCATTGCGGTCTTCCCCATTGTCCACAGATGGCTGCTCGTTGCCCTCGCCAGATGCTTGTTGATTGGGCTGAGGCGCGGGCTGGGTGGCGCGAATCACACGGAAATAATGTTCGGCGTGCTGAAGGTAGCTTTCCGCTTTAATGCGGTCACCCGATGAGGACGCATCGCGCGCCAAGGCGACATATTTATCGTAAATCTGATTCGCTGTTCCCCGGATCCGAACTTCCGGACCATTGGAATCAAGTGCTCGATTTGGATTACCGCCGCCCGGTCGGCGACGTTGGTTACGGCCACGCTTCATATTAATATCCTGTATTGCACCCCTGTCGCGACCTGCCGGACGCACATGGCGTCAGCCCATCGTTGATTAAACTTTTTTGTAAGCTAACAGCGGTCAATTCCCGCCTGTGTCATCATGGTGTGTTCGTGTTCCATATCGCAGCAACGCTGCGGAAAACAAGCCTGACTAACCTTACAGCCTGACCGATGTTGGATTTCTGGACATGCCCAGCATAAAGAAAACCTCTATGCAAATCGTCATGTCTAAGGGACATCATACCTATTCAGCCTCTGAGTTCAATCCTTTTTTTGCCCTCGACTGCCGCCTGCCCGACGATCCACGCATATGCCACGAGGCCGTTGCTGAAGGTCATAAATCAAGCTGATTTCAGCTTCTGGAAAGGTTTTGGTAACCATTTCCAACAGCGGATCAGACTGATCGAAGCCCATTTCCATCACCATCATGCCCCCCGCTTTGAGGTATAGGGGCGCCGATATAAGGATCTGGCGATAAGCATCTAACCCATCTGCCCCGGCAAAAAGCGCCCCACCCGGCTCATAGGCGCAAACATCTTTGGGCAAGGTCACACGGTCATCTTCGCGGATATATGGCGGATTGGCGATGATAAGATCGAACTTTTCAGAGACCGCACTGAACCAATCGCTTGTCACGAATGTCGCCCGATCGGCCAACGCTAATTTCCGAGCATTCTCTTCGGCGATTGTCAGGGCGCTTTCCGAACGGTCTACGCCAACCCCCTTGCCGTTTTTGAACTCATCAAGCAGTGCGCACAAAAGACACCCACTGCCGGTTCCGAGATCAAGGATCGATAAGCCTGCATCTGAAGCAAAAGAAGCAATCACCCTCTCGATCAAACATTCAGAATCCTCACGCGGGATCAACACATCAGGCGTTACGTTGAATTCCAAACTCCAGAATTCTTTGACGCCTGAAATATACGCAACTGGTTCACCGCCTGCCCGGCGCGCAATCAACTCATCATAGGCCGTGAGCAGGTGCGGCGGAAACGGATCATTCGCTTTTGCAATGAGCGCGGCGTCATCAAAACCTGTGACGTGTTTTATTAGAACGCGCGCGTCCAACAAGGGTGTGGGAGAAGCGGCAAGTACTTGCACTGCATGGCGCAGCGTCTTTTCAACACTCTTAGTTGCAACAGGCTCAATTGTCATTGCCCCTGCATTTCCGCAAGCCGATCCGCGCGGTCTTGTGTGATCAGCGCCTCGACAACTTCGTCAAGGCTATCGCCTGCAACAATTTCATCGAGCTTGTAGAGAGTCAGATTAATCCGATGGTCGGTCACCCGGCTTTGTGGATAATTATAGGTTCGGATGCGCTCTGATCTATCGCCTGAGCCAACCATGCCTTTGCGTTCTGCCGCCCGTTCCGCATCAACGCGCGCCCGCTCAGCTTCATAAAGGCGCGCCCGCAAAACCTGCATTGCTTTCGCGCGGTTTTTGTGTTGCGATTTTTCATCCTGCTGAATGACCACAACGCCGGTCGGGATATGCGTGATGCGCACCGCCGAGTCCGTTGTGTTTACTGACTGCCCACCAGGACCAGATGCGCGAAACACATCAACCCGCAAGTCAGTATCTTGAATATCGATATCAACATCTTCCGGTTCCGGCAGCACTGCTACGGTTGCTGCTGATGTGTGCACACGCCCCTGCGTTTCCGTCGCGGGCACCCGCTGAACACGGTGCACACCGGACTCAAATTTCATCCGCGCAAAAACGCCATCGCCGTTTACACTTGCCTGAATTTCCTTGTAGCCACCCATCTCGGCATCAGAAGCAGAGAGGATATCAACCTTCCAACCCTGAAGGGATGCATAACGTTGGTACATGCGGAACAAATCGCCGGCAAAAAGCGCCGCCTCATCACCGCCAGTCCCGGCGCGCACCTCCAGGATCACCGATGAGTCGTCTGCTTTATCTTTCGGCAACAGCATGATCTGCAATTCATGCTCAAGCGTTGGCTCTTTTTCTTTTAACTCAACGAGCTCTTCCCTTGCCATCATCGCCATCTCGGCATCGTCGCCATCGGCCAGCTCTGCGAGTTCAACAAGCTGCATTCTCATAGAAGAAAGCTCGCGCGCTTTTTCAACGACGTCACGTAGTTCGCCATGTTCTTTTGACAGTTTGATGATCGCATCAGAGTCCGTCACTGATGACATTTCTGCTTCGATTTTTTCAAACTTGTCGATCAGCGCGACGATTTTTTCCTGAGGGATCAAAGATCCGGTCCATTCTTGGTTAGAATAAAGAAAAACGCGCAAGGCAGGTTAGCCTCACGCGCATATTCAAAATAACTCAGCTACTCGGCAGCGACAGACTGTTTTGCTTCTTCGGCTTGGATTTCGGCTGCTTTTTTTTCAACAAGCTCAACCAGATGGTCGACAAGCTTGTCATTATCGAGGCGGTGATCGACTTCCCCATCAAGATAGATCATGCCGTGTTCTTTGCCCGCACCGCCGCCAGTAAAGCCGATATCGGTCTCCCGCGCTTCGCCTGGACCGTTCACCACACAACCGATAACAGACAAAGTCATCGGCGTTGTTACATGCGCCAGACGTTCTTCAAGCGTTTCCACCGTTTCAATCACATTGAAGCCCTGTCGCGCGCAGGACGGACAGGAAATCACGTTGACGCCGCGATGGCGCAGATTAAGTGATTTTAAAATATCAAAGCCCGCTTTGATCTCTTCGACAGGGTCAGCGGAGAGCGAAACGCGAATCGTATCACCGATCCCCGCCCATAACATGTTGCCCATACCAATCGCTGACTTTACGGACCCGATGCGCAAGCCGCCCGCTTCCGTGACGCCAAGATGTAACGGGCAGTCGATCGCTTCCGCTAATGCGTGATATGCCGCGACCGTTAAAAAGACGTCAGAGGCTTTGACCGAAATTTTGAACTCGTGAAAGTCATTGTCCTGAAGGATTTTGGCATGATCGAGCGCGCTTTCCACCATCGCGTCGGGACAAGGCTCGCCGTATTTCTCCAGCAAATCTTTTTCCAGTGATCCACCATTAACGCCGATGCGCATGGAGCAGCCATGATCTTTGGCCGCTTTGATCACTTCCTTGACGCGATCTTCCGATCCGATGTTGCCGGGATTAATCCGCAAGCATGCAGCGCCCGCTTCAGCGGCTTCGATCCCACGCTTATAGTGGAAATGGATATCCGCAACGATCGGCACAGGCACATTGGCGCAAATCTCTTTCAATGCCTTCGTTGACTCTACATCCGGGCAGGAAACGCGAACGATGTCGGCGCCCGCTTCGGCGATCTCATTGACCTGCCGGATTGTCGCCTGCGCATCGGACGTGAGCGTGTTTGTCATCGACTGCACAGCAATCGGCGCATCCCCGCCTACCGGGACGTTGCCCACCATAATCTGACGACATTTTCGGCGCTCAATATCGCGCCATGGACGTAATGACATTTTCCTACTTCCAACTGGCCTTTAACTCAATTTCAGCTTGTAGACCAGCCGCCCCGCAAGGCCAAGCTGTCTGCAAGGGCATGACGACTAGCTGGGCTTAAGGGAAAAAGCTGGCTGCAACACCAAATTTCGCCCATCGCTTCTATAATATGAAATGACGGCGTTTTTTCAATATGTTAAAAGCGACAATTAACGCGGGCGTTGAAACAAAAAGACAGTTTTCTGGTCATAAGCGGCCATTGACGCACCCTCAACCCGGGTCGTCTCAAAGCGCCAACGCCGGATCGCATTGAGCGCCGCTGCATCAAAACAAGCATTTGTGGACTGCCCAACGCGCTCACCATAAACCCGGCCAGCCGCATTGATATTGAAGACAATCTGAACCGTCTCGTCCGCCCGAGCACTCGACATGCAGCTCCTTGGGAATACAGGCTCAACCCGTTCAAGAATGACCGCCTCTATCACTTCCTGCGGCTCTTCTTCGGCCAACGCGCCTGCGCTAACTGCATCCTCTGATGTTGGCGCAATAATCGGAGCGCCGACAGCCTTTTCACTATCGATCAGCGTGATCTGATAAGCGCACCAAAGGAAGAACAAGATAATCCCGATCACAGCGAAAAGTGACAGTTCGCCCTTGTCGGCTTCGACCGCAGTTTCAGCTGCTTCAAATTTTTCAACCTCAACAGGCAGCGGCGCAGAAAACCCGGCGTCTTCCTTAAAACGGTCTACAATGGCAGCGCCATCCAGGCCTAAAAACTCGGCATAAGATTTTACAAACCCGATCGCATATGGTCGCGCGGGCAAACCGCTCATATCCATTTCTTCAATAGCGAAAAGATGATTTTCTTTAATATGAATTTTTGACGCCGCATCGTGAAGCGTCAATCCACTTGCCTCTCTCACAGCCGTCAGATGGGCGCCGGCGTGAACATAGTTTTCTCCAGGCAGTTCGCTTGCGTGACGACGCGCACGTTCGTCTTCCATGTCAATGATGTCAGCCGTTGGATTATTCGACGTCACGATTTGCCCCTGATAAAATGAACTCTGACTAAACTAGTCCTGTCCCCAAAACGCATCAGGCTTGATGCCTCTACAATATAGCAAGAGCCATCATGTGATAACCCTGACTATAGCGCTCGTGACGAGAAAAACCGGCCATGATGCGCATCGGTATGTTAAATCAGGAATTTGTTAACCATCGCTTTATGCGATGATCACTTTGTTTTCACGAAGATACGCAGAAAGCTCCGCGCGCAGGCTCTGCGTTGGTTGGGGCAGTCTTTCGACCAGCCACTCGCCAATTTGCGCCGTATTTACTGATCTTGTCATACGCCGAAAGGGCCCGACAACGGTTGCCGGAACGGAAAAATTGGTAATGCCCAAGCCCACCAACGCCGCCGCCATGACAGGGTCCGCCGCCTGTTCACCGCAATAAGAAAGCGGCGCCTTTGCAGCGCGGGCTTTGTCGACACATGTTTTCAGAAAGCTCAAAAACCCCGGATTCAACGGATCGAAACGGCGTTGCACCCTGTCTGAATCGCGATCAGCTGCAAAATAAAACTGAGCCAGATCATTGCCGCCTACAGAAAGAAAATCAACTTTCTGTGCGATCAGATCAATCCGCCAGGCGGCGGCTGGCGTTTCAATCATCGCGCCAATTTTAATCTCGGTGGGCAACGCATCGCCTTTACGGTTGGCGCGCTCAACTTCCCGATCAAGGAGCGCTCGCGCATCATCCATTTCTTCCGCCAATGTCACCATCGGGAACATGATATACAATGTGCGCCCGGCAGCAGCGGTAAGCAGCGCCCGCAATTGTGGGCGGATCATACCTGGCCGATCAACCGCCATGCGCAATCCCCGCCACCCCATGGCCGGGTTCATTTCCTTACCATGATCCATGTAACTTGCGGTCTTATCACCACCGATGTCAGCCGTTCTGAAAATCACCGGTTTGCCTTCAGCCAGATCAAGCACATTCTGGTAAAGCGCAGATTGCGTTTGCACACTTGGCAACTGGGACCCGATTAAAAATTGTAACTCAGTGCGGAAAAGCCCAACCCCATCAGCGCCCGTGTCATGCAAATGCGGCATATCAAGCGCCAACCCGGCATTCATATGAATTGCAATCGCAACATCATCTTTTGTTATCGCCGGAAGGTCGCGCTCTTTTGCAAATGCAGCCTGACGCTCAGTTTGTAATTCAGTTTTGGAACGGAACGTTTCAACCACGTCCGTTGTCGGCCGGATATGAACCTCGCCAATATCACCATCGATAATAACATCGTCGCCCTGCTCGCAGCGATCAATGGCGGCGCCCAGCCCTGTCACCATCGGGATTTTTAACGCCCGCGCGACAATCGCCACATGCGATGTTGCAGACACATCACCCAACACCAGACCTTTGAGATTGTCGCTATTATATTCGAGCAATTCAGCCGGGCCCATTTCGCGGGCTAGCAAGATCGTTTCGTCATATAGACGCCGTCCAGCGCCGTTTTTTTCGCCCGACAATAATCGCAACAGCCGATGCGACAGATCATCAAGATCATGAAGGCGCTCACGCAAATAAGGATCGCGCGCCTGCATCAACCGCGCGCGGTTTTCATTCTTGACCTGCTCAACAGCGGACTCAGCGGTCAGGCCGGAAAATACCGCCGCTCGCAGTCTTTCTTTCCAACCACGATCATAAGCAAAGAGCCTATAGGTCTCCAGGACATCACGGGACATCCCGCTGAGGCTCGTATTTTGCGCCAGCATTGCATCGACGGACGCCCGTAAGTCCGTCAACCCCTCCTCGAGGCGCGCCGCCTCTCCTGCAACGTCTGCAGCAAAGACATTATGCTTCGGCGCCGGCGGTTTCAAAAATACCGCACGCCCCGATGCAATTCCGGAGACGATCGCATAACCGGAAAGTCGTTCCGGCCCATGCAGCATTTCGCCAACAACGGCCGTTTCTTCCTGGCTCAACAATTCACCAGAGGCCGCAATTTCCGCCAATAACGTCGCTACCGCCTGTACGGCGCCAACCTCTTCATCCGTGTACTGTCTGGCCGCTTTATTCTGCACCACAAGAACACCAAGGGTTTTCCCTGACCGAATTAACGGCACGCCGAGAAAAGAATGTAAGGGGTCTTCGCCCGTTTCCGGACGATACGCAAAAGCCGGGTGATGAGGCGCATCATTGGTAATTAGTGGGCTATGATTTTCCGCAACAATACCAACAAGCCCTTCGCCAAGACGTAGCCGGGTTTTGTGAACAGCATCACGGTTCAAACCTTCAGTCGCGTATAATTCCAGTTCATCACCGGGACGACGCAAGTAAATTGAACAAACATCCGCCACCACATGATTGGCGATCGCACGCGTCAAATGGTCGAGGCGCTCCTGCGCACTCCCCTCTTGCGCCACGGCGTCATGCATCCGTCTCAACAGAACGGTGATGCCTTGTTCGCCGTGGCCGCCATAAGGCGGTCGTGTTTTTTCAATACTCATGTAGTTCCTGAAACCTATACCACATTTGCATGCAGGAGGCGATATATTTGGTCAGTTAATGCGTCGCTCTTTACACTGGTTTTGCGACAATTCTATTTTACTTTTTCCAGCTCATACGCATCATGAAGCGCACGCACTGCGTATTCTGCCGCATCAGAATTGATCAACACACTAATCTTGATTTCCGATGTTGAAATATTTTGAATGTTGATGCCTTTATCGGCGAGCGTTTTAAACATGGTCGATGCAACCCCTGCATGACTTTTCATGCCAACGCCTATCACAGAGATTTTTGCAACATTGCGGTCAGACTGAAGCGCATTAAACCCGATCTCGGATTTTACAACTTCAAGCGCCTCAACAGCACGATCAAGATCAACTTCCTTGGTGGTGAACGAAATATTGGCGAACCCCTGCTCGCGCGACGGGCTTTGTACGATCATATCAATATTGACGTTCGCTTCCGCCAGTTTTGTGAAGATCAAAGCCGCCCGGCCCGGCTCGTCCGGCACGGCAAGAACCGTCACCGAAGCTTCATGAAAATCAGGCGTCACGGCGGTTACGATATTTTGTTCCACGATATCATCCTCGTCACAAATTAATGTGCCTGGCCCTTGTGCGTCCGGCTGGTCAAAACTGGAAAGCACCCGCAACGGCACCTTATAAGCCATCGCCAACTCCACAGATCTTGTCTGCAGGACCTTGGCGCCGACAGACGCCATTTCAAGCATCTCTTCAAAAGATATTTTTTCAATCCGCCGCGCCTGTTTGGTGATGCGCGGATCGGTTGTGTAAACGCCGTCAACATCGGTGTAGATATCACAGCGCACGGCGTTGATCGCCGCAGCAAGGCCAACCGCTGATGTGTCTGATCCACCGCGTCCTAGGGTCGCGACACGCCCTTCCGGACTGACACCCTGAAAGCCTGAAACGATTGCAATCTCACCCTGATCAATCGCCTCGCCGATATGATCCTCGACAATCTCTTTGATCCGCGCTTGCCCATGAGACTGATCTGTCTTGAGCGGAATTTGCCAGCCCTGCCAGGAGCGGGCGCGATATCCAAGATTTTGCATGACACCGGCAAGAAGCCCCGCCGTCACCTGCTCGCCGGTCGCCACCACCGCATCATACTCAACGAACCGCGCATCAAGGGCGGGCGCTGGCGGACCAACCTCATCACATAGCGAAACCAGACGGTTCGTTTCCCCCGCCATCGCCGAGACAATCACCGCAACAGAGTGGCCATTGTCCACTTCACGGCGCACAATCGCCGAAACCGCACGGATGCGGTCCATATTTGCGACGGAAGTGCCGCCAAATTTCATTACAATACGCGCCATGGGGCCAGTCTACCTGCGAGATATTGCCGTCTTGTAACCAGAGGTCGGAAAGGTCATTTTCGGGGCGTATCTCTAAGGATCGGCGCACGCCAAAGCAAGCGAGGATATCTTAACCATGGCTCAGATAGACCCGCAGGCGAACCCCGACCCTTCCGGTGGCGCCGACGGCGCCCTAAAAGGCGCAACAACGATTGACCCGGATGAGGTGGAAAAGTTTTCCGCCATCGCCGATGAGTGGTGGGATCCGTTCGGCAAGTTCAAACCACTGCATAAATTTAACCCGGTGCGCCTTGCCTATATCCGC
>BQJH01000008.1 GCA_021604605.1 Hyphococcus sp. | reverse complement strand
CGTTGATGCTGTCTGCGACCGCCCGGCCGTCCTTGTCATTGATGTCCGTCACGATGACGCGGCCGCCCTCGGCAGCGAACGCCCGCGCAATCGCTTCGCCTATGCCGCGCGCCGCGCCGGTAATCAGGCAGGTTTTATTTGCTAGACGGGGCATGGAATTTCTCCGGAAAGCGTAGCGATAGCTCAGCTACTTAGTTGGTTTGCCTTTATCTTGTATATCGACATGGCATGCAGAGCATGGACATAGTAAGCTATTTATCGAATGGCTCTATCATGGGCCTGAATGAGTATCACTAATATCATCGAATATTTTGTGAGGTACATCAGATGTTAGGTAATTTTCGTTTCTTTGCCTGCCACCGATGCTCACTGCTTTTTATTTCGACGATCTGCCTCAGCGCATGTGCATCGATTGTGTCGAACCAAAACGAATCGATACCCTCAAATTACGAGGCGTGGAGTGATATAACAAAATCCGACGTTATTCTTGTCGGCGGATTGTCGGCAATGCCTGATAGCCTTCAACAGCTAAGCTCCTCTCAGTTGCCAGGCTACATAAAAGTTTTTGTTGAAGTAAGCGAGGTACTAAAAGGTGTTGTTCAGACACATCCTCTGCCAGTTCAATATTATACGGGCAATGTTTTATACGAAGTTTCTAATGAAAAACTGATTCAAAGTTTTGATGAGCCGAAAGTGATTTTTTTAGCAGAAAAAAACCAAGCATACTATTTTTCTCAAATCGGGGATGGCGCAATTTTAGCGAAACAAGAAATACAGATGACTGCGCTGAAGGAAGAAATTTTAAAGCAGGAAAATATACTTATAAATTGGGCTCCAAATAAAAACGTCCCACATTATCATCGTGTGGAAGCTCTAATTCATGAAATGAAAGAGAGCATTACTGCGCCAAGTGCTTTCAAAAAACTCGAAGAGTTAGGCATGGAAGCAGTGCCAGCAATAATTGTTCAAATGGATAACCACCATCAATTGCCTGAAGTAATACTTGCGTTGGAAAATAAATCTCCGGACGCGTTTGAGGCTTATCGTCAATATGGTCCAGTTTTGGTTGTTGATGCGCTAGCGGCTATCTTAAACCAGATTACCGGTGAGCATTTTGGGACTATTTATAACGGTGGTACAGAAGACGAGCGTAGTCGTACTGTAAGCGCGTGGAAGATCTATGGAATGCGGGATCCGGCATTTGTAGATGCTAGGCCATCAATCGGCGAATGACTTATTGCAGGTTTTCCCAAGCTATAAATATACATATGTTGTGAAATCAATTTCTCAATTTTCTTGGCGCCGCCTCACCATCCGTCATAATGGGGGATGGCGAATCGACCTTTGAAAAATCCCCCTTTGGAAAGCCGGATTCGGCGATTGCCCCCCGGGGCGGTGAACCGCATTGCGGCAGGGGAAGTGATTGAGCGCCCGGCGGCGGCGGTCAAAGAGCTTGTGGAAAATGCACTGGATGCTGGCGCCTCCCGGGTCGACATTGAGATCGAGCATGGCGGCAAAACGCGCCTTGTCGTGACCGATGATGGTATCGGCATGAGTGCGGAAGAACTTGTGCTTTGTGTTGAGCGTCACGCCACCTCCAAGCTCTCTCCCGGGGCTGACGGTGATTATGATTTGATGAACATCGCGACCATGGGGTTTCGTGGTGAGGCGTTGCCGTCCATTGGCGCCGTGGCGCGATTGACCATTACCTCGCGGGCGCAAGGGGCGCCTGATGCGTGGGCGTTGTCGGTTGAGGGCGGGGTGTTAAAGGATCCCGCGCCCGCTGCGTTTGGCGGGCAGGGCACGCGTGTGGAGGTGCGCGATTTATTTTACGCAACACCGGCGCGGTTAAAGTTTTTAAAAGCCGATCAGGCGGAAACGGCGGCGATTGGCGATGTTGTCCGCCGCCTCGCCATGGCGCGCGAAGATGTGGCGTTTACGATGACCTCATCGGGGAGGCGCACGCTCAATTTACCCAGTGAAACACCGGGTGATGCCGGGCGCTTGCGTCGTCTTTCGGCGATCATGGGAAAAGACTTTGCCGACAATGCGCTGGCGATAGACGCCGTGCGTGAAGAAGTGCGGGTGACAGGCTTTGCCGGTCTGCCAACGTTTTCGCGCGGCCTGCCAGACAAGCAATATTTATTCGTAAACGGACGGCCTGTGCGCGATAAGTTGATCGTTGGGGCCGTGCGGGGCGCCTATGCAGATTTTCTGGCGCGGGACCGACATCCGGCGGTGGCGCTGTTTCTGGATATTCCCGCTCAGCTTGTTGATATCAATGTCCACCCGGCGAAAACTGAAGTGCGTTTTCGTGATGCCGGGTCTGTGCGCGGGCTTCTGGTCGGGGCGTTGCGCCATGCACTGGCGGAAGCCGGGCACCGCGCTTCAACAACAACATCAGCGTATGCGCTGGGTCGGATGTCATCAGGCGGGCTGCCGGGTAGTGTGACGCCCCTTCGTCCTGGACTGCGCCCCGGCTTGGGCCCTGTGCCGCTACAGAACCCTTATGCCGGCGATCACGGGTTGGCGGATCGGCAGTCTGTTTTTGCCGGCGCTGATGCGCCGTCGGCGCGCGCTGAAAATTATCAGGGGGATGAACCGCCTGCGATTGATCACCCATTGGGCGCCGCGCGGGCGCAACTGCATGAAACCTATATCGTTTCACAAACCCCTGATGGTTTGATCATCGTTGATCAGCATGCGGCCCATGAACGCCTTGTTTATGAACGGATGAAAGCATCCCTTGAAGAAGGGGGCGTCGCGCGGCAAGGGTTATTGATCCCTGAAATTGTCGAGATGGAAAGGGATGAAATCGACCGGCTGGCGCCGCGCTTTGATGAGTTTGCGGCGCTTGGTCTCGTCATGGAGCGATTTGGCGAGGATGCCATCATGGTCCGGGAGACGCCCGCCTTGTTGGGGGATGCAGATGTCAAAGGGCTGGTGCAGTCATTAGCAGATGACCTTTCGGAAATCGGCCAGAGCCTCGCGTTAAAGGAACGGCTAGAAGAAGTTTGTTCTTCCATGGCCTGCCACGGGTCAGTGCGGGCAGGGCGCCGTCTTACGGGTGATGAGATGAACGCGCTGTTGCGCCAGATGGAGCGAACGCCCCATTCCGGGCAGTGCAATCATGGCCGCCCGACCTATGTTGAATTAAAACTCGCAGACATTGAGCGATTGTTCGGTCGCCGGTGATGAATATAGCCGCGCAATGGGTGATAATTGTGTTCGGCGTCTGGCTGTTTGCCGTCAGTCTCTTAATGATCTTTCGGCCTCAATTGGCGCTTTACTATTTAAGTAAAATGGCCAGCACCAATCTCATCAACTACACTGAGCTTTCGTTGCGCATGATCGTTGGTTTTGTGTTCTGGTTTTCTGCGGCATCCTCAAAATTTCCAGAAGTGTTTGAGGTTGCAGGTGTTTTTCTGATGATAACAGCCGTCATATTGATGCTCATTCCCCGCCGCTGGCATGCTGCCTATGCGGTCTGGTGGTCAAAGAAACTCACCCCCGCAATGTTGAAAATGTCCGCGCCATTCTCTATCGCTGCGGGCGTATTCGTGATCTACGCCGTGCTTTGAAAAATGAGTCTTCCCTGAACAATTGAGTGCAACCAGATGGCTGAAACAAAATTTACACCGCTCAGCGAGCTTAAAGATTTTATCGACCGTGATGGCGAAGAGATGACGGCGCGCGCCGCCGCGTTTTTTGACGATATCAAGCGCCGCCATACGGTGCGTGATTTTACCGATGAGCCGGTGCCGCTGGAAGTGATTGAGCATTGCATCTCTGCGGCGGGGCGCGCCCCTTCCGGCGCCAATCATCAGCCCTGGCATTTTTGTGTCGTTGGCGACCCGGCGCTGAAAAAAGAAATTCGTCTGGCGGCGGAAGAAGAAGAGCGCGCCTTTTATGGCGGTCGCGCCAGCGAAGAGTGGCTTGATGCGCTGGAGCCTATCGGCACGGACGATAAAAAGCCGTTCCTCGAAACGGCGCCATGGTTGATTGCGATTTTTGCACAGCGCCGCGGCGGGATTGAGACCGGCATGGACAAGAAAAATTATTACATCAATGAAAGTGTCGGCATCGCCTGTGGGTTTTTGATCGCCGCCTTGCATCATGCGGGACTGGCAACCCTCACGCACACGCCAAAACCCATGACCTTTCTGAACGAAAAGCTGAAGCGACCGGCAACGGAAAAACCGTTTCTCTTATTGATTGTGGGCAAGCCTTCCGGCGAGGCGCAAATCCCCAATCACGCTCTGATTAAGAAACCCCTATCCGATATTTCGACAGTATTCTGACGGGTTTACTCGCTCGCCACTGATCTTGTTTGCAAGCGATGCAAATCAGCTTAGCCCTTTTGCTCGGGCGTCAGGTTGACCTCAATGGGGAAGTTAGTCTGCGGGCAGAAAAAAGGGCTTTAAGATTATGGGCATGATCAAGGAATTTCAGGAATTTGCTGTAAAGGGCAATGTGGTCGACATGGCGGTCGGTATTATTATCGGCGGCGCCTTCGGTACGATCGTTAAGTCGCTGGTGAGCGATGTTATTATGCCGCCGATTGGCAAGCTGATGGGCGGGGTCGATTTTTCCGACCTCTTCATCAACCTTACCGATATCCAATATGAAAGCCTTGCTGCAGCGAATGAGGCCGGCGCCCCGGTCATCGCCTATGGCAGCTTTATCAATAATGTTATCTCGTTTTTGATAGTTGCTTTTGCCGTCTTCCTCCTGGTGAAGGGCATCAACAATTTGAAAAAGAAAGAAGAGGAAGCGCCGGCTGCGCCGCCAGAACCAACAAAGACAGAAGTGCTGCTGGAAGAAATTCGCGACGCCTTAAAAGCGCGCGGCTAAGAGCCTGATTCAGAGGTTAGCAACAACGGGAAAAGAGATGGTCAGACGTTACGATGTTGAAAATTCATGCCCATCAGGCTCTTTCATTTTAAGAATTAGAGCCGTAGCAGCATCGATTGGCCGAGAGGAACGTCTGATCCTCAATTTTCTCGGCCAGCATGGCGACTGATGGAATAGGCTCTAAGAGTATTACCCCTGCCAGTGAGTAAAGGCCCGGTTTGGCGTTTGTCCATGCCGGGTCTTTTCTGTTGGGAGGATCCTCGTGTTTCATGTTGAAGTATTTTTCTAGCCCCTTCTCTTCAAAACCGCTAAAGCCTATGGTAAACCTGAAGGAACTGATACCTCCCTTTGCTTTGGGCAATATTCTATCATATCAGTGTAGACCCATGATTTATCGGATTTCACTGTGAAAGATGATCAATTGGTTTCACGCCGTTTCCTTTTAACAGGTGTGATGGCTTGTGCGGGCTGTGCTTCTGTTTCGAAAAACACTGACAGTATATCCCGCGCTGAATACGCTATTTTGCAAGATATACTTGGTACAGATAGCTGCGACTTTAAGAATGCGAAATTTAATATTGTTTTGGATACGATAAAGATCGTTGAGCATTCTGACGAATACCTAGCGTCTAAATTTCATAAGACAGGTATGGTGGGGCGCTACAGCTTCAAAGGCAATGAATATCTTGGAAAAATAGGCAGCGATACAATTGATGATTTCTTCCGCAAAAATACAAGAAGTTGGAGGTTAAATGAGGCTGCGCTGAAGGGCGGGTGTGAAAGCTACGTTACGTATGTTGAGGCGAGTAAGATCGAAGAAATGCTTGAGCAGCAGAGTGATGAAGAAATATTTGAAAACCCAGCGACGCATTTGTACTATTCTTCGCGGTTTGGTTTTAACGAGTCCAAAAGTGAAGCGATTGGCTATTACGAGCACTCATGTGGTGGTTTGTGTGCATCCGGCATGTATGTAGCGGCAAGAAAAACCAATGATGGTGTTTGGGATTATAAATATTCGTGGGCGTGGATCAGTTAGTTGAGTGTTAGATATTTGCCTCTCAGCCGGGCTTTCTTTTGTGTCTATAATTGGCGCAAACAGACAACATACTCCCTCCGGTTAACCTGAGAATTAAACGAGCGCTATCACTGGTTGTGGTCCTGCGAAGAGACGGCTATATGCCTCGTTCCCGTTAAGTATAGTGAACCATGACCCCGCTGAAGAACATCCGAAATTTCTCGATTGTCGCCCATATTGACCATGGGAAGTCGACCCTTGCCGACCGCCTGATCCAGGAGACAGGCGCTCTCCAGAACCGGGAGATGAAAGAGCAGGTGCTCGACAGTATGGAGCTGGAGCGCGAACGCGGGATCACCATCAAGGCTCAGACGGTGCGGCTTGAATATAAGGCGCAGGACGGCGAGACCTATATTCTCAACCTGATCGACACGCCGGGCCATGTGGATTTCACCTACGAGGTCTCGCGATCGCTCTCGGCGTGTGAGGGCGCGCTCCTTGTGGTGGACGCCAGCCAGGGGGTTGAGGCGCAGACGCTCGCCAATGTCTATCAGGCGATTGATGTTGATCTCGAAATTGTCCCGGTCCTGAATAAAATTGATTTACCCGCTGCAGACCCTGATCGCGTCAAAGCGCAGATCGAGGATGTCATCGGCATTGATGCAACTGACGCCGTGGAAATTTCCGCCAAAACCGGCATAGGCGTGCCGGATGTTCTGGAGGCGATTGTCACGCGGCTGCCGGCTCCGGTGGGAGATCAAGATGCGCCCTTAAAGGCGTTGCTCGTGGATAGTTGGTATGACGCCTATCTCGGTGTTGTGGTGCTGGTGCGGATTATCGATGGCGCGTTGAAAAAAGGTATGCGTATCCGGATGATGGGCGCAGAAGCGGTTTATACCGTTGATCAGGTTGGCGTCTCGACCCCAAAGAAAACGCCTGTTGATGTGTTGGGCCCGGGAGAGATCGGGTATCTGACGGCGCAAATCAAGGAAGTCGCTGACACGAAGGTGGGTGATACGATTACGGATGATCGTCGTCCGACAGCGGCCGCGCTGGAAGGGTTCCAGCCTTCTGTGCCGGTCGTCTTTTGCGGCATCTTTCCGGTTGATGCGAATGACTTTGAAGATTTGCGCGCCGCCATGGGCAAACTGCGTCTTAATGATGCGAGCTTTGAGTTCGAGATGGAAACATCCGCGGCGCTCGGTTTTGGTTTCCGTTGTGGCTTTTTAGGGCTGTTGCACCTGGAGATTATCCGCGAAAGGCTGGAGCGGGAGTTTAATCTCGACTTGATCACAACCGCGCCGAGCGTTGTTTATGACATTCACCTGACGGACGGAACAAAGATTGAATTGCACAACCCCGCCGATCTACCGGACCCGGTGCGGATCGATCATATGGAAGAGCCGTGGATCAAGGCGACGATTATGGCGCCGGACGAATATCTTGGCGGAATTTTAAAGCTATGCGAAGAACGGCGCGGCATCCAGAAAGACCTTACCTATGCGGGCTCACGCGCGATGGTGGTTTATGAGTTGCCGCTCAACGAAGTGGTGTTTGATTTTTATGATCGCCTGAAGTCGATCTCAAAAGGCTATGCGAGTTTTGATTATCAGATTGTCGATCATCGCTCCGGCGATCTCGTGAAAATGCAGGTGCTCGTCAATGATGAGCCGGTTGATGCTCTGTCGATGATCGTGCATCGCGACAAGGCCGATAGTCGCGGGCGCGGTATGTGCGAAAAGCTAAAAGATTTGATCCCGCGGCACATGTTTAAAATTCCGATCCAGGCGGCGATTGGTGGGCGTGTGATCGCGCGCGAAACCATCAGCGCCATGAGGAAAGACGTAACGGCAAAATGTTATGGCGGCGACGCCTCGCGCAAACGCAAACTGCTCGAAAAACAAAAAGCCGGTAAAAAGAAAATGCGCCAGTTCGGGCGCGTCGAAATTCCGCAGGAAGCCTTTATCAAAGCGCTGAAAATCGACGGTTAGGCCGGGCTTCATATTTGAAAAAATCTCGGTTATTCTGCCTTTAGTTAATAAGGGGGCCGTATGAGATTTCTTTTTACATGTGTTTTCATATTGGCCGCATTTGGTCCTCAAACAGCAGTGGCGTTAGAAGATGTATTAGCAACGTCTGTGCATCAGATATCACCGCCTTATCCTGAATCCTGTATGCCTGAAGCTGGCGAGCAAATAAGCCCGCAAAGTGTAACCATATCATTCGATGTGACAAAAAATGGCGAACCGAGAAATGTACGTGCGCAATCATCTACCAATAGTTGTTTTGAAGAGGTTTCGGTCGCGGCGGTGCGCGCCTGGGAATATTCTCCGCGAAGGGTCAATGGGAAAAGAAAGGCGCAAGAAAGTCTAGAAGCAACCTTTACGTATGTGTTGAACAAACCAACGCTAACAGAAGTGTTCGACGCGCGCCCTAGAGTTCGTGTGCCCCCGATATATCCAAGGCGATGCTCAGTTAAAGAGGAAGATGGTGATTCTGTCTTGGTTGAGTTTGATGTTTCACCTGAGGGTGAAACGGAAAATGTAAGGGTCATTAAATCTACGAATTCTTGTTTTGAGAAAGCTTCTGCAGAAGCGGTCAAAGAATGGAGCTATTCGCCCAAGACGATTGCAGGCGAACCAGTCGCCCGTCGCGGGGTGCAGACAACAATAAGATTTCTCGGTGGGTCCTGGCCCATGAGAGATGATATCATTCGCCCGACAGTGCAAAAAAGATTGGCGCGTGTGCAGCGACAGCTTTCTCGTAATCCGAATCCTGAAAAAGCAATAGCTGAGTTAGCAGCATTAGAAGAAAAATACGGACATAATTTTACCGATGCGGAATTGAACACGTTTCATTTTTATCGATCTTACGCCCGTATGGGCGTCAAGGATTATGCGGGTGCGCTTGATGATCTTCGTATTGTCATGAAGACAAACCCTCCGAGGGAGTATGTAGAGCCAGCGCAGGAATCGATTTATCAGCTTGAGAAAGTGATCGCTGCGCAGGCGGCGGAGGCCACCAGAGAGTTGCAAGGGGCAGAAGCAATACCACCTGCTGAATAAATGACATTAGGTCGACGGATGATTGAAACCGTAAACTTGGCAGGGGAGAGCACGCTTTCGCATTGAGTTCAGAGCATGGGGAGAGTGAAATGAATAGATTTAGTTTTGCAGGCGTGTTTGCTGGTCTTGTGGCAGTGTTTTCTGCGGCCCATGCTGAAGATGTACCGGCTGAGAGGCGAGGCTCAGGCGTTCCTGAATACCCTGCTTCCTGTCGACCAGCTCCTGATGAAGATGCTGGCGTTCAGACGGTCAGTGTTACCTATAATGTTACAGAGGCAGGGCTGCCTATTGATGTTAGGGTGCGTGATTCCTCTGATCCATGTTTTGAGGAAGTGGCTGTCGCGACAGTTAGAAGTTGGTCGTTCACACCAAGAACGGTTAATGGGGAGGCGCAGCGTCAAAATGACCTTGAGACGACATTTATTTTCAAATTTGATCATGACACTGTTGCAGAAGAATTTGACGCGCGCCCCATAAAGCGGGTTCCGCCATATTACCCTTCACATTGTAGTCAGCGCGCAGGTAAAGAAGAGACTGTATTGGTGGAGTTTGATGTAACAGTTGAGGGGACGACAGAAAACATTCGTGCAGTAGAGTCGACAAATAGATGCTTCAATCGGGCATCAATATACGCAGTTAAGCAATGGAAATTCCACCCGAAAACCATCGCTGGTGTTCCGGTGGTGCGGAAATCTGCACAAACGACAATCAGATATGTTTCCCAGCCTGCTTATTCTACCGAAAGGTTGATGCGCCGCCAACTGAGTAAGAAGCTCGACAAAATTCGCCAAGATTTAAAAAGGAATGGTGATGCACAGGCGGCGCTGGATGAGTTGGCGGCTATTGAAGAAGAATATGGAGATAGCTTTAGCCGAACTGAGCTTGGCGTGTTTCATCAATTAAGGGCGGCCGCAAGAATTCAGGTTGGCGATTATGCGGGCGCACTAGACGATCTTTATATCGTGAAAGGACTTGGCGGAACGCCGGATGGGTCGGAAGCGATTAATAACACAATAGAACAATTAGAGGCTATACTAGAGGCGCAAAAGCGCGCGGCGGAACAGGTCCAGGAAGAACCGGCTGAATAACGAACAAACGCATTTTACTTATTCAACTGAAACCGAATACGTGTCGTTTGATCGTAACGCCAAACCGGTTTGCCTTGCGCATTTACTTCTATGGGGTAGCGCCACCGACTGACCATTTCCAACGCGGCCTGGTGAAAGCAATTATCAGGGGATTGCACGATCTTGATGTTCGTGGGTCTGCCTTCCGGCGTTATGTCAAACCCTACGATCACCACGCCTTCTAAATTTTTCTCAAGGCAGGCTTGAGGATATTTTAAGCGGCCTGGGCCTTCTTCTTTCTTTGAGGGAACAGGAATATCTAACTCAATTATAATTTCGGCACAGTTTTCATCACACCCTGTAGGCAATGTCGGCGGCTGTTTCGCTACTTTTTCAGAGTTTGTCCAAGAGTTGGGCGTGTCAGGTTTTTCGGGGAGTTGAATAAGGCGTCCCTCATCCGGGTAGCATTCGCAGAGTATTTGATCGCCTAGATAAACAACACCCGGTTCTTCTGCCTTGGTGTAAAGAAAGGGATTCGGAGAAATCTGATTATAAAGCCCAAGAAAAATCAGCAGAGTGATCAGGGCCGCGAATGGCGCTGATAAAATAAATCGGATGAACGCGCCCATTTTTCAGTTTCCTTAGATCATGATCCGTATCTGTCTAATTTGCTACTCTCAGTTTTTAGTCTGATGACAGAACATCAAGCATAATTTTCGACATGACATTGGCGCCTACGAAAATGGCTTCTTCATCGGCGACATAGTCAGGCGTATGCGGGTAGCCGCGCCAGCCGTTTTCCTGATTGCTGACGCCGAGAAAGAACATAACACCCGGCGCCTGCTTTTGAAAATGGCCAAAATCTTCACTGAACGTCGGCGGGGTTTGTTCGACAAAAATAATTGAATCGCCGTCAAGAATCTCTTGCGCACTGTGAACAGCTTGTTCGACAAGTTGCGGGTCATTGAGAACGCCCGGAATGTATTCCGCGTCATAAGTCGATGAGATCACGAGATCGGGATGCGCGGCCTTGGTCGTTGCAATAATATCGCCCACAGAAGCGCGTAAGTCTGCTCTGGCCTTATCTGTAGCAAGGCTCGCAAATGTTTGAACGATGCTGGAACCGTTGTTGTCGATACTCGCACGAACCCCGTCAATATGGACAAAGTCGCTATCAAGGGGTTGTGATGTTCGTGGATTTGTTACTGTCGCCAGAGCTTCGAGCCGAGCTTTAATGTCGTTGGCAATTGGGCCGAGACTATCAGTGGCGCTCAACGTAATGCGTATGCGATCACGCGCCACCATAAGACGTGTTCTTGCGGTTGCTATGATGCCGGTTTCGTAAGGCGCGGTATGATAGGCGAAGATCGCGTCGGGGGGATTGTCATTGAATAATGTTGTTGACGCTAACATATCGCGGGCGCCGGAGGCGGTTTCCTCCGCCGGTTGAAAGATCAGCAAAACTGACCCGGCGATGTCGTCTCTATTGGCGGCGAACCCGTGGGCGAGGGCGACGCCAATCGTTGTGTGGATGTCATGACCGCAAACATGACGGACGCCTGGGCGCAGCGACGAAAATTCAACAGGATCAGGCCAGTTGGAATTTACAGCATCCATATCGGCGCGAAAGGCGACAAGGGGCCCGGGCTTGGCGCCTTCCAGCAGGGCGACAACGCCGTGACCGCCAACATTTGTGGTCACGGTAAAGCCAAGCGCTTTTAATTCTTCAGTGACCTTCCTTGCTGTGCGTTCTTCACGGCCTGAGACTTCCGGATGCTGATGAAGGTCTCGTCGAAAGGCGATAAGATCATCACGGTTTTCTTCAACAGAGGCGCTGATGGCGGCGTGAATTTCAGAAGCGCTTTCGGCGGCGGCATTTTTTACCGTGAAAGCGTAGGAAGAAATTAAGAGCGCGCCATAGAAGAAAAGGCAGGTCACATTTTTCATGTTTGTGCTCACATGTCTGCATATGCTGACGTGAACTGTAAGACACACGAACCCATGTGACCAGTAACTTATGTGGTTACTCCGCGCGTTTGACGAATTCCAGCGTCTGCGTATTGACGATAATTTTTTCGCCGGTGCTGACATAAGGCGGCACCATGATCCGCAGACCATTATCAACGGTTGACGGTTTGTAGGATGATGAGGCGGTCTGACCTTTTACTGTTGGCTCGGTTTCAACAATTTCCAACGTCACCTGTTCAGGCATTTGAACGCCAATAGCGCGCCCTTCATGGCTCTCTACCACTACCGCCATTCCATCTTGAAGGAACGCGACGCGCTCTCCGATCAGGTCTTTCGCGATATGGATTTGCTCGTAGTTTTCCTGATCCATAAAGACGAGCATATCGCCCTCTTCATAGAGATAGGTGTGATCTTTTTGCTCAAGACGAACGCGCTCAACAGTTTCAGAAGCGCGGAAGCGTTCGTTCAGTTTTGACCCGTTGAGAAGGTTTTTCAATTCTACCTGCGCATAGGCGGGGCCTTTGCCCGGTTTCACAGCGCCGGTCTTGACCGCCACCCAGAGGCTATCTTGATGCTGAATAACATTGCCGGGGCGGATTTCATTTCCGTTGATTTTCATCGTTGCGCCTTTGCTTTTCTTCTCGCGAAGGGCGCGTTTAGCAGGGCGCTTGCTCGCATGCAAGGCGGGGCTTAGAGACGGAAAGTATGTCCGAGGCGCAGGGCGAGGCTAGTGCCTTGCGAATTAAAGTCTCGTGGGAACTCTGTCCGGCCGATCAAGGCAGTATGACCAAAAGACAGGAAGATTTCACGTTCCGGCACTGGCTCCCAGCTGAAGCGGGAGAAGAAAGTGAAGGCCTCGGAAATGTTATCGTACTGGATTTCGGTTTTGATCGTCATGTCCGGCGTAAAGGCAATCGTTGAATTGATCGAGGCGATGTGAATACCAATCTCGCCAGAAGGCAGGGCGAACTCGATATATTCATGACCCGCTGCGAGCTCGAAATGTTTGTTTGGGCGAACGCTGACCTCTGATCCGATCTGAAGGAAATCGCCATCATAGACGCCGCCCCATCGAACCTTTGCCTCAGCGGCAAAAGGCCGTGAGCGCGTAGACTCGACGCGGATTTCCTGTTGCCCGTAGCGGTATTCGCCAATCGCGACCGGCACCTCACCGGCAATGCTGAAGGGCGCATTGATGCGTTCGTAAGAGTGCTCATATTGTAAAAATACTTCGTCGCCCGGATCGTTCTGCATAAAGATCCAGCCGCCATAAAACTGATCCTGCCGTTCACCGCTCTGATCTGTGATTGCACCAAGAAAGGCGCCCGTTTCAGCATAACGCAGGAACGAGTTTGAGGGCCGGTAAGCGCGCCAGCCATTGGTCTGGTAGCGCCTGATGCCGGGACGATTTACAAAGCCCAACTTCGGCGCATATTCGTCGCCAATATCGCGGAAGATCAAATTGCCGTTCCATGTCTGGCTTCTATAGGCGATATGGGAGGCAAGCATATCGTCGCTAACACCGTCATTAAATGTGCCGACATAGGAAAAGTCTGCGGTCAGCGTTCCCTCACCAAAAAGATTAGATTTTTTGTACTGAAAATCGGCGCCGGCGACAGTGTTGTTAGAGGCGCCTGACGGGTCGCCATTCGTAAAGACAACACCGACTTTTGATTCAGACAGGACGGGCACGGATATGCGCGCAGAGGAAAGATACTGTCCGTCAACCCCAATGCTGTCCGCGCTGCCAGTGCGAGTTGAAATCAGTCCGACATTAGCGGGACCTATTTTGCCGCTCAACTTGGCGCCGGCGACAATATCAACGGGCACGCCCTGAACGTTGCCGATGTTACGAGAGAAAAATGGTAGGCCGTTAGAACGATTAAAGATCCGTCCGCCAAACTCAAATACCGCGGCGTCCTGTAAAAAGAAATCGCGTGTTTCGGGAAAGAACAAAGAAAAACGCCCGGTGTTGACCTGACGGTCATCGAGGCCTGTATCTGAAAAGTCAGTATTGAATGTTAGCGAGCCTGTAAGCGAGGGAGTGATTTTGTAAAACACATTGCCGCTCGGGTTTAACTCAAAGCTATCATTGTCCGTTACCCAGTCGCGCGACCCGGCGCCGGTGACAAAGGCTTGAACTTCTAACCCGAGACCACTCCGAATATCTTCAATACCAGAGACACGGCCGGGATTTGTCATGTCGATACGGTTTCTGGACCGGTCAATATTTGCCCATCTTATTTCTTCGTTGTTGCGACGAACGGTTCGAACGATTTGCATGTTCCATTCGTCAATTGATGGGTCAAATGAGATCGACTGAAACGGGATTGCAAATTCTGCAATCCAGCCATCTTCGACAACTTGTGCCTTGGCGCGCCAGATGGTGTTCCATTGATCTTTGAATGACGAGCCATTTTCTGTCAGGGCGTCCGAGCGGGCGCCATTTGGATTGACGCCAAAAAAGAAACTGTCGCGAAAGCTGCCATATGAATCGATAAGGATACGGACGGCGTCATCATTTTGCAGTTCCGGGTCGCGCTGCATTTGCGAGCGGCGAATTTCTTCCGGATTTGAATCGTATGAGTAGATCCCGATATAAAGGTTCTTCTGATCATACATAATATAGGCGCGTGTCGGCTGAGTTGGCGTTATGCCTTCTTCAGGTTGAACCTGATAGAATTCATCAATAGTTGCAGCATTCGCCCATGCCGCATCCGAAAGATCACCGTCAATGATGGGCGCATTTTCTTCATCAATACGAATGGCGTGCGCTAATGGAGAATAGGTTTCAAAATTGCGGTTTTGCGTGACCGAGGCGGCATCATTCGTGGTGAGAGCCTGATTAGCTTGATCACGTTCTGCAAGAGAAGGTGTTGTCAGGCCGAGTGCTATTGTGAACGCAACAAGCGCATATTTCATCTTTGGTCTCTTTCAACCGGCAAAGGGTAAGCTTAACACCGGTATGTTTTAATATGGTTACAGGGACCGCAGATGCGGCGCGTTTTTAGTCATGGTCGATAGTTGTATCCCCAATTCGAAACTCTCCGCGCCCTGATGTGTTAAGAGTTCCTTCATTTTCAGCGATGTCGATTGACCCTGAGCCGTTTACATTGGCATTGAGGTTGGTTGAGACGCCGCCAAAGCGAAAATCTCCAGATCCATGAATGGAAACCTGAAGGTTTTCCGCCCGTCCATCTTCAATATCGATATCGCCATTGCCGCTGATCCGAGCCGTAACGGGACCGTTTGCGGATTGTGCTGTGATGTCGCCAGATCCTCGGATGACAAAGTCACCGCCTTTTAAAACGCGTCCCGTTTCAATATCGCCTGATCCGCGAATGACAGCGTTGACCGATCCGCCAATGTCGCCAACATCGATATCGCCGGAGCCTTGAATGCTCATGTCTGCATCCCCGCCAATATCACCGAGCACAATATCGCCGGACCCGGCAATTTTCAGCGCTGCAGAGGCGGCAGACTTCGCGACCACGTCGCCAGAACCTTTGATAGTTGCGACTAGGGCCTGCTCCACATTGCCAAGCACGATATCTCCGCTGCGTGTAATGTTGAGATCAGCGCTGTTCACATTACCAAACACGGCCTCAACAAGCCCATCATGGACTTTGAGGGCGCCGCCCGTATCGCCTGCTCGTGCAATCGTAATTACATCGTCAAGTTCAATCGAGACGCCGCGCGGGATCGTTAAGGTTAGCGAAGGATAGGGGGCGAGAAATCGCACAAACGCATCTTCATGATAGCGTCGCCATTCAATTTCATCATAGACATTATAATTTCTGGGGCGTTCCGGGCCCTTTAAAGCCAAAGCGCCGTCTTGATGCGTCATTTCCAACGGGAAAGGAACTTCGCCGCCAGTTAGTTGCATCTTCGTATCTTTACCGCCGACGACAATATCGAGACGGCCGGTAAAATTCTGGATTTTGATGGCGTTAATGTCTTTGAAGGATTGATTAACCTGCTCGTCCAGCGCTGCTTGTACGAGAGCCGGATTCCCGAACGAATGAGCGGCGGTTAATGATCCAACCGTTAAGACGGCTGCGGCGGAAAGTAAGATAAGAAATTTGTTGAGAGTGCGCACTTGATGTCATCCCCTTGATGGCAATGACGGGACTTTATGGCGTGACCGTTATCTTGGCAAAGCTTTAATGCGTCATTTGTAGCAACTCGTCGCAAGATCGCTTCTGTTCGTCCCAATGTTGCACAGCAAAAATCGTGATCTCTCAAGGATGAATTAATCCCCTTGGCTTACTCTCCCGCCCAGCAGAGGCCTGTCTGCAGGGGATAATAGCAAATGAATAATGTTGCTGGTGAAGACAAGCGAATTAATCGTTCGGGCGATGACGATGGTGTCAGCGCTTCGCTGCAGGTAATTTTGACAACCCAAGCCACGCGTTATGTAACGATTACTTCCTGGGCGCTTTTGCTGCTTGCGATCGTTGATATTAGCACGGTCGTTATCTGGTACGGATTGACCATGGCGGCCGGCGCCACACGGTCACTTATCGAAAAGCGCATGCGAGACCGCACCGATGCGCCGAAAGACCCGAACCATCGCCGATATGCCTACATTGCCATGGCGTCTTGTGCATTCTGGGCTGTCGCGCCGGTTCTTGCTGCTGTGTCCGGGCATCCGCTGGGGATTGTCGCGGCGCTGTTTTTTATCGTCAATGGCTACATGCTGGCGTTCTCACAATTTAGAACAACACCAGTGAATGCGCTCATTGTTACGTCGCCCTATGCCGTTGCGTATCTCACCATTTTGATACTGTGCTTCGGTGACGCTGCATTCATCCTTTTATTAGCGGCGCTGCCGGTCCTCATTACCAGCATCAGTTATGTTTTGATGTTTGGTCATTTATCTCAGCAGGAACTCAATAGAGCCAACCGTGAACGTGCGGCGTTGATTGAAGAGCTTGAGAGTGCGCGCATCGCTGCTGAAAAAGCCTCCGAAGCAAAGTCTATGTTTCTGGCGAATATGAGCCATGAAATCCGTACGCCAATGAATGGCGTGTTGGGGATGGCGGAATTGCTGGCGGGCACAAAGCTCAACACTCGCCAGCGCGTTTTTGCGGATACTATTCACAAATCCGGCGGCGCCTTGTTGACAATTATCAACGATATTCTGGATTTTTCAAAAATCGAAGCCGGAAAACTTGAGCTTGAAGAGGCGCCATTTGACTTGCAGTCATCCGTAGAAGATGTCGCGGCGCTTGTTGCCTCCAAGGCGCAGGAAAAAGAAATCGAGATGATTGTCCGGTATCAGCCGGACCTGCCAAACAGCCTCATGGGTGATGGCGGGCGGGTGCGCCAGGTCATCACCAACCTGGTTGGCAATGCTGTTAAGTTCACGCGAAAAGGCTATGTCCTGATTGATGTTTCCGGCAAAGAAGACGGCGATATGGTGTCTTGCCGGATTGAGGTGAAAGACACTGGCGTCGGAATTGAGGCGAGCAAAATTGGCCGTATCTTTGACGCCTTCCAGCAGGCTGATACGACAACCACGCGAGAGTTCGGCGGGACAGGCCTTGGGCTTTCGATTTCAAAAAAATTGGTTGAGGCGATGAACGGCCGCATCGGCGCCACATCAAAAGTCGATCATGGATCAACATTCTGGATCGAATTTGAAATGCCCAAAAGCGGCGCAGCGCCAACAATTGTACCGATTTCTTTTGATGCTGATGGGCGGCGCGTTCTCGTTGTGGATGACATTGCAGTTAATCGCCAGATCGTAACAGAGCAATTGAGCGCCTGGGGCTTTTCTTGTGATGCTGCGGCAAGCGGCGAAGAAGCGCTTGGCATGCTAAAAAAAGCGCAAGCTGAAAAAGCGGCATATGATCTTGCTATCCTTGATTATTTAATGCCGCAGATGGATGGCGAAGAACTCGCTCGGCGCATTAAAGCTGATCCAGAGCTCGCTGATATTTCATTGCTGGTTTTAACATCAGTTGATCGCAGCGGGGACGCCCGCCGGTTTAAAGAGATTGGCGCGGAAGGGTATCTTGTAAAACCTGCAAGAGCGGCGCTTATTCAAGAAACAATCTCAAACATCCTTCACAAGCAGGAAGTTATAGATGAAGAGCGGCTTACCGAGGACACAACGGTTGCCCCGATAAGCCAGAATGCGTCAATGGTTGTATCTGACAAGACCCGCGTGCTTTTGGCGGAAGACAATGAAGTCAATCAACTTGTCATCAAGCATATGTTGGACCCCAATACTTATGACCTCATTGTTGCCAATAATGGCAAAGAAGCGCTTCAACGATTTGAAACAAGCGAGACAGGTTTTGATATCATCCTGATGGATGTCTCCATGCCAGAGCTTGATGGTTATGAAGCAACACGCGCTATTCGCGCTATCGAACAAGGCGCGCAGAAATCGCATACGCCGATTGTTTGTTTAACGGCTCATGTGATGGCGAGTGATATAGAGCGTAGTAACGAGGCCGGCATGGACGATTTCCTCGCCAAGCCTGTCAGTAAAGATAAGCTGATGAAAGTGGTTGAACGGTGGTCGAGCCACGAAAATGAGAAACCGCGCCGCGCCACAGGCTGAGCCGATTATTATCCCGCCAGACGTTCCATTTCCTCATCGGAAATCTCAAAATTCGCATAAACATTCTGGACGTCGTCACAGTCGTCCAGCGCTTCCATCAACTTGATCAAGGTCGCGGCCTTATCGCCGGAAACTTCGATTGTGTTTTGCGGTTTCCAGATAGGCTTTGCACTGACAGCTTCGCCGAATGTTTTTTCAAGAGCGGATGAAACTTCTGCGAGCTGGTCAAATGCGCAATAAATTTCGTGCGTTTCTTCCGATGACTGGACGTCTTCAGCGCCAGCTTCTATCGCGGCTTCCAGCATGGCGTCTTCTGTGGCGACGCTGGCGGCATATTCAATGTAGCCCACAAGATCGAACATAAAAGAGACTGAACCGGTCTCACCCATATTGCCGCCATTTTTTGAAAAAATGGCGCGAATGTCGCTGGCCGCGCGGTTGCGGTTGTCCGTCAGCGCTTCGGCGATCAGCCCAACCCCGTTGGGGCCAAAACCTTCATAACGAATTTCTTCAAAGGCGGCCTCATCGGCGTCGGTTGATTTTTTGATTGCTCGCTCGATGTTGTCCTTTGGCATGGACTGGCCTTTGGCCGCCTGAATGGCGAGACGCAGGCGTGGATTAAATTCCGGATCAGGCGCCCCCATTTTGGCGGCGATCGTGATCTCTTTCGACAATTTAGAGAACATCTTTGACCGCTTGGCGTCCTGGCGCCCTTTGCGATGTTGGATGTTGGCCCATTTACTATGCCCAGCCATGGCTGCTCCTCACTTTTATTTCCGGTGCAAAAAGCGTCATCTAGCGCGGGCGGTATGGGGAATTCAAGGCCAGTCAGTTTTTGGGCGGTAGATTTTAAAGATTCTCGAAAAAACTGGCGCGAAAAGGCGTCGCCAGCGGCGATATTCGAGGCCGCAAATACTCTTCGATAAGATCCTGGAATGGGATAGGTTGTCGGGGGCTCAGTACTCATCATTTTAGAAAAGGGACGCTTCTCAATGACGGCAGATCTGGCGGGGAAATCGATCTTAATCACTGGTGCTTCGCGCGGTATCGGCGCCGCGGCGGCGCGGTTTTGCTGTCAGGCAGGCGGGCAAGTGATATTACATGCCAGCGCGCCAAGCGATGCAGCGTCTGAGGTCGCGCACTCTATTGGGCAATCCGATGATGTTTTCCTATATGAAGATTTAGCGAGAGAAGGGGCGGGTGCTGCTTTAGTGGCGCGGGCCTTGGAAAAAGCCAGTAGCCTCGACGGGGTTGTCAATAATGCAGGGTTGTTCACGCCATCCCCGCTCACCGGCGATATTGAAAACTGGGATCGTGGCTGGTCGAAAACCATGGCCGTTAATGTGCAGGCGCCGGCTGATATCTGCCGCGCGAGCATTGCGCATTTTCGTGAGAGAAAAGAAGGCGGGATCATCGTCAACATTGCCAGCCGTGCAGGTCATCGCGGTGACGGGGTTGAAAACGCCGCCTATGCCGCGTCGAAAGGCGCCGTGTTGGCGATGACAAAGACCTGGGCGCGTGGGTTAGCGGCAGAAAATATTCTGCTCTATGCGATTGCGCCTGGCTGGGTTGAAACCCGAATGGCCCCGAAAGATATTGAAGACCGCAAACAGGCGGTAAAGGAAATCCCCCTTGGCCGTGTAGCGCAACCGGAAGAGGTCGCTTCGATGATTGGATTTTTGTTGTCGGGCGCCAGCCCGTCGGCAACTGGCGCAACTTTCGATATTAATGGGGCGTCTTACGTTCGCTAAGCGCTCTCATTTGGTCCACATGCAAACGGTTATTTGAGTTTGTCGCTCGCCCGCTCAAACAGTGATTTCTTTGTAAGAACTGCATCAAGTCTGTCGAGGGCGGCGACAATATTGCGCGCTTCTCGGTTTATCTCTTGGGATGCTTCCTCGAGAGCGAGCCATATTGGCTGCATGGTCTCGACCAGTCGCGCGCCAGATTTTGTAAACGTCAGCCGTTTTACTCTCCCATCGGTTTTATCTGGTTTAGAGGTAATAAGTTTTGCCTGCTCCAGGGACTTGCGTGTTTCGCTGACCGAGACGTGAGAGATACGCAAGGCTTTGGAAAGCTCGCTCACTGACATCGGACCGTGCATGACAAGCTGATTTAAGACGCCGAACCATCTTTGTTCAAACAATACGTCTTGTGTATCGTAGAAGCGTTTGGCGTCCTGATCGATCAGATCAGACAGCCGCCTCAGTCGTTTGCCAATAGCCGCCTCATCGTCAAAGCCCTGAAACATTTATTCTTCCTTTGTTGGTCAATTTTCTTTCTCCTTGACATATATGTAGGCGCCTACGTATATGAGTGCAAGGTCAATAAAAGGTGTGCCCATGGCGATCCAGCATAAGCTCCAATTCCCGGCTGCTCTGAAAGTATTTTTTAGTCGGCCCGTTCCCGGAATTCTTTTGTTAGCGGGAATGGTTTCTTGCTCAAATTTGTCTGCCGTGGAAATCGAAGACCGCGCGGCCGTTATCGAAAACCTTGCTGAAGTATTGGAAGACAATTTTGTTTTTCCTGATATAGGGGCGCAATATGGCGCTTATCTGAGATCGCGAGAGTTCCCCGAAAGTGATGCCAAAAAAGCCCAGGCTGAATTCGCGGCTAATCTAACGGCTGAGCTTCAGGCGGTACACCGTGATGCACATTTGCGCATATTCCCGCCATCGATAGAGGAAAATGATGCCGCAGGTGAAGAGCCTAAACCTGACGTTCCAAAGATCACGGCGATTGAAGCTGCGCAATGGCTCACACCTGAAGTTGCGTATATCAGGTTTAATCTTTTTCCCGGTGATGCAGGAACACTATCAGCGGTTGAGAAGTTTGTTTCCGAATACGCCTCGACGAAAGTGCTGATTATAGACGTGCGCGGGCATCGCGGCGGTGGCCTTGCGGAAATGGATATTCTATTTTCAGACCTTTTTACTGAACAGACTGACCTACTCTACATGGAGACCCGCAAAATCGTTGACGAGCTTGGCGGTAGCCCGATTGTTGATGGTGCGACGGTTAGGACGATACCCGGTCCTGAAAGTGTTGTGCGCCGTAAGCACATGGCGATACCTCGTCCAAATTCGCGCCTTGGCGACACAAAGCTATATATATTGGCGTCCGGCTATACGGCGTCTGCTGCAGAACATTTGGTTCTATCCGTTAAGCGCACAGGGCGCGGTGTTGTTGTTGGGGAACAGACACGAGGCGGCGCCCATTATGGGGGAACGATTGATATCGGTGCGGGCTACGCTGCATTCGTGCCAGTTGGCCGGACGTTTGACCCTGAGACTGGTAAAGACTGGGAGGGCTCTGGTGTAGCGCCAACGATGGCGGTTGACGCTACGCAAGCTTTGCGCGCAGCGCTTGTTGATATTGGCTTGAGTGAGATACGCGCAGAACAGATTGATCATGATCTTGGCTATGCTCCGCCACCATCGCCAATAAGATAAATATGACTTGATTTACTTTTACTTGCTTGAGGACTTTGGTGACGTGTTGCATTTTGGTCATTGTCTTCATCAGGTCGAGATAATATTTGTCGTCCAAAGAGAGATTTATGTCTGAGATTGTCATCCGATAACCGGCTTTGAGTGGCGCACCGCCTGGCAGGCGACGTAGCAGGCGACGTGCGTCCGGTTTTCAAGATGATGATACGGACGACTTCCCATGAATATTTCGAAGGCGGAGCAAAAAACGCTCCATGTTCTCGCGCGTGGCGGGGCAATTCTTGTTGAGAAAAACGAAAAAGGAAAAATTATCGAGATCGATTGTGTAACCCGTGAGGGTTGGGCCCTTGCCGATTGTACACTCAGTGTCTTTCAAAGATTGCGGCGCAGGAAACTCATCGCATCGCGCAATGGCGGGCCTTATCGGGTTACGATGTTGGGTCGACGTTCAGTGAGAGCGCAACTCGATAATAGAATGTAAGTTTTGCTTATGGGTCGGGCGCTGGCTGTGGCTTCATGTCGAAGGACAGCGCGCGCTCGACCATCACCAAAGCAACGGCGTCAAAATCGCAGGACGCCATCGCGCCAAGCGGTGGTTCGCCGCTGCGATAGTGTAGGTATGTAATCTCACCGAATGATTCCTGCAGGTAAGGGATCAGAGCGAAGGTAAATGAGTCGCCATAGATCAGCAATTTCTGATCGATATTGTTGTCTATGCGGACTTTAAAAGCGTCAAAACTCAGCCACTGATATGCAGGCAGTCTAAGTCTTTCGCGAGTAGGGCTCGGCGTTTCAACAGTCCAGTCAACGATTGTTTCAGGCGTTGGATCGTCAACACCCAGCATAGAGTGTGTGCCGCCGATAAAGCCCCGCGTCCCGTTGTTGATTAGACGCTCGCGGGATAACACAGGCGCGCTCACGCCTTCTTCGGAAAATCCCGCCATCAATGCTCGATAAGCCGTGTAGGCGCCGATATCCGTCCAGTGAGAATCCGTTTGATAGTAGACTTGTTCAGTTTCTTTTTGAGCGAGTAATGCTTTTCGCGGGCTGACAATGCGAACGGGTTCAGCGGGCAATTGTTCAAGTCGTTCGAGACGGGTCAGGTCATTGAGCTGGCGTGGGAATTCGGAAAGTTTCTCCGGATAGATCGTGTGTTTATTCGGACCGATCAAGACGACAAAAGGCTTGCCGCACGCGGCGTCTTTTATTGTTTCAACGCCCTTCAGCCAGGCTTTTTCTTCTCCGGGACCGAAGCCATGGAGTCCCTGATGCATTCTGAGAGCGTTGTCGGTGCTCAAAAACAACCAACCATCATCGCCGCGGAGCGCGAGGTCGTTATTTCTTAACTTAAAAGTTTTGCGCAAGGCCGTATCGGTCTTGATCAGCTCACGGCGAAAGCCAAAGCGATCTTCCAGCCAGGTGTTGATCGCGGCGGGCGCATGGGTCGGGTCCGCAGCCATATTTTGAACGCTGGGGCGTTGTGCTGGTTTGCGTCGTTCAAGGGCGCTTAAATCATCCCCGCCTGTAAAAAGATGCGCCAGCAACGGCGACGCCAAAAGCACACAAAACCAGATGGCTGTAATCAAGTGATGGCGGTGTGATGGTGCGTTCATGGGTTAGAACCGAAAATAGATAAACGGATTATAGCCCCCGCCGGCAATAGAGGCGGCGCTGGCAATAAAAAGAAAAGCAAGAATAATCTGCGTTGAAACTGGCGTGATGGCGCGCAGCATTGCCGGTGCGCCCTGAATGTTGATTTGCCGACCGGTGAATTCGCCGATCTTTTCTACCAAAGGCCAGAGGGCGACGATGGCGCCAATGACAAACACTAAACCCAGCCCATCAGGCGCCAGATTGTCAGTGGTCATGGCGTTATTCTCGGCTCCGACGCCAATCAAGGCAGCGTAATAGGTGAGCGTGTCGTCGAGGCTTTCCGCCCGGAAGGGAACCCAGCTTAAAGCGGCGATCATGATCAGATAAAAATGTCGGATGGCGCGTGGGCCGCGATCCAGATATTTTTTCAAGCCCGCACGCTCGATCACCAGAAACGCGCCGTGATAAGCGCCCCATAGGACAAAGGTGATCGCTGCGCCGTGCCATAACCCACATAGCAGGAAGACCACCCAGAGATTAAAATATGTTCGTAACGCCGAGACGCGGTTTCCGCCAAGGGGGATATAAAGGTAATCGCGGAACCATTGCGACAGGGTCATATGCCATCGCCGCCAAAACTCGGTGATCGACTGCGCCGTATAAGGAAAGTTGAAATTCTTTGGCAGCTCAAACCCGAACATCCGGCCCATGCCGATGGCCATGTTGGAGTAGCCGGCAAAGTCAAAGAATATCTGAAAGGTGTAAGCGAATAATCCGACCCATGCGGCGGCGGGCGTCAGGCCTTGCAGGGCGGCGGCGTCAAAAGCGTTGTCGGCGGCAACAGCGAATGTGTTGGCGAGCAGCACTTTTTGCGCAAGCCCAAGAATAAACTGACGGGCGCCAGAGCTGAATTTTTCAACCGAATGCGTACGGCTCACTAACTGATCCGCAACGGACTTGTAACGCACAATAGGCCCGGCAATCAGCTGCGGAAACATCGATATATAGAGCGCCGTATCAACAAGCCCGCGCGGTCTGTCCGCATCGCGCCGGTAAAGGTCGATCAAAAAACTGATTGCCTGAAATGTATAAAAGGAAATCCCCAGCGGCAGATGGTTTTCGATCTCCAGAGAAAGAGGAATACCAATGGCTGAAAAGCCTTCACTCAAGGCGCCCGCTAAAAACCCTGCATATTTAAACCACCCAAGGGCAGCAAGATTGAGAACAATGCCAACAATCAGGGCGGGCTTGCTGCGGTTTCTGGCGATGATGGTTCCGATGGCGTGATTAAAGCCAAGAGAAATCATCAAAAGAAAAATGAAAACCGGTTCGCCCCAGGCGTAAAACAACAAACTGCCGGCCAGCAGCGCCGCGTTCTTCCACGGTACGAGAAAATAAAACCCGATAAAGAGCGGTAGAAAATAGAACAGAAACGGGATTGAACTGAACGTCATGGGCCGTTCCGGTTATGGGGTCGCGCGGAGCCTGCCGCCAGTTCGGATCGGTTCGATAGTTTTTGCAAGACCCGTCTTCGGGTCCGTTTCAACAATCAGACCGCAAATCGTGGCGGGGCCTGCCGCCGGAGAGAACCGCCCGCCGGGCATTTTAGAAGCAAAGCGGTGAACCGGTTCTGATTTTTCCATTCCGATCACACTGTCATAGTCGCCGCACATGCCAAGGTCAGTAATGTAACCTGTGCCGCCGGGCAGGATCTGGTCATCGGCCGTTGGCACATGGGTGTGCGTGCCCACAACAACGCTTACACGTCCGTCGAGAAAATGCCCCATGGAATATTTTTCCGATGTCGCCTCGGCGTGAAAATCAACAATGATCGCGTCGGCTTCCCTGCCAAGCTTCACCCCGTCAAGCTGGTCTTCAACAGCCGCACAAGGGTCGTCAATCGGCGCCATACCGCGCTGGCCCTGTGCGTGGATGACGAGGACATTGCGACCTTCCGCATCCTGATAAAGCCCCGAGCCGCGTCCCGGATTGCTCGGTGGAAAATTTGCCGGCCGCAAAAGCCGATTTTCTTTTCGGTAAAGGTCAATCTCGTCGCGTTGGTCAAAAGCATGGTTGCCGGTGGTCAGAACATCGGCGCCCGCGTCAAAAAGATCATCGCAGATGCGCGGCGTCACGCCGAAACCGCCGGCGGAATTTTCAGCGTTCACCACAATAAAATCGAGGCTGTGTTTTTTCTTTAAGCCGGGCAGGCGTTCGATCAGCGCCGTGCGCCCTGACCTTCCCATCACATCACCGAAAATTCCAATCCGCAAAGCTTTGCCCTTTCCAAGCGCCGATCACTAACACCGGATCGCTTCGCGCTCGGTGATAATCCAGTCAAGCGGTTGGTCTAGGGGGGAGAGGGGCAGGCCGTCAACTTCCTGTGCGCCAAAGGCGTAGCCGACAGCGGTGACGAACTGGCGTTCGCGGATTTCAGCCAGTGTCCGGTCATAATAGCCGCCGCCATAGCCGAGCCGCCCGCCAGCGCGGGAAAATCCTAATAGCGGGCAGACCATGATGGTCGGCGTTACTTCAGCGGCGGTTTCATCCGGGATCATCTCCCCATAGACACCTTCAATCACCGGGTCGCCGGGCCTGTAAGCGCGGAAGGTGAGGGGTTTCTTTTTGCGAGCGACCACAGGCAGCGCAATAGTGATATTGCGTTCGGTCAGTTCAGCAG
>BQJH01000007.1 GCA_021604605.1 Hyphococcus sp. | reverse complement strand
TGACCAGATTATCGATGCTGTGCCGGGCGTAGCCCTTGCCCGACAGCCATTCCTTCGTCACGAACAGCCCGAAAGGCGCGTCTTCCCGCAGTCGCGTGCGTTGTTCGGCATTGAGGGGCATCTGTGCGCCTTTTTGTCAATTTGCGGCGATGATCGCCGCAAAATACTTCGACTCCAAATATATGAAATATCGAGGAGTTTAACAAGTTCTAAAATTACGGCGTTCATCGCCGCAAATTTGTAGTAATCGACATACACAACGGCCAGGGTTGCCGGGATTGTCACACGCGCGACGGGGAAGGCGCAGATCCTGCAGCGAGGATTCCTCGGCGATGAGCTCTTCGGCACGCGCCTCGACTTTCGCCCGGCGCGCTTTCGGCAGGGATTTCATCACTTCGTTCAATGTGCGGGCCATCGGATCAACTCTCCTTGTTTTTTTTCAACGCTTCCAGATGCTGATCAAATCTTTCGTCCGCGGATTTGATTAACCTCTTGTAAAACTTCTTTTCGCTTCCGCCGGACTTGTCCGCCGCCACGGGAAGGAGAGCTTCGCGTTTCGGATCGAAGGCGAACGCCGCCCGCCGTGACGCCGTCATCGGCGTCAAACCGCAGCTCCTTTATATTGGCGTGTTTCGAGTCTTTCAGCGTCTCGACGCGCGGGCGTCCCGCCGCCTGGCCGAATGTTTCGATGAACGCCTTACGCCAAAAGTTCGAAATGAAAAATGGGGTCGCAATTTTTGCGCGCTAATCCTTTGAATATGTTGCAAAAAAACGAGTGGCTCCCCTTCGTGAATGCGTATCGAACTTTATGTCAGGCGCCGAAGCCTAAATTCCAGACAATTCTACTAGAAATGCGCCCTTCAGGAGGGTGGAAAAACCATTTTATATCAATAGATTAGGCGTTTTGCCGTATTCCTTACCGGCCTAATACTGACAGTTCTTATGAGGAAAGTTGTTTGAGTTGTCGTAACGTCCTGATCCTCACATCGAGAGGGTCGAATCAAAGACAGCTATGCATTTGAGATTGATATTGGCGATTTTTCTTTCCACGACCTTATCGCAGCTTCGCCGATTAATAGCGCCTTGTATCCATCATCATATGTCACGCTTGGCTTACAGGATCGGTCCAGAATATCAGCGAAATGCGCGATCTCGCTTTCGTAGGCCGTAGCATATCGTTCAAGGAAAAATTCCAATGGCTTGTCAGCGTTTCGTCCACCCTGCGACCAGTGTTCAACAGTCGTTTCATACATATTTCCCGCCGCTATCCGGCCTTCGGAACCAAAGACTTCAATACGCTGGTCGTAGCCGTACCCAGAACGGCGACTGTTGCTGATAAATACCATTCGTCCGGAAGCAGTCTTGAGGAGGATTTTCGCTGTATCGATATCACCGTGATCTTCGATTCTTTTATCGATAAGGCACGCACCTTGAGCGAAGACTTCAATAAATTCCTCGCCTGTAAGCCAGCGCGCCATATCAAAATCGTGGATTGTCATATCTCTGAATAATCCACCGCTTTTCGGAATGTATGAAAGCGGAGGCGGGGCCGGGTCATGGCTTGTAATATGAATCGTTTCGATTTTGCCGACTGCTCCGTTCTGGAGCTGGCTACGAAGCTTCATAAAGTTAGGGTCGAACCTGCGATTAAAACCGAGCAGAAAAGCCGTGTCAGCATCGGCAAACAACGAAGCGCTGTTGCTAACTTTTTCAAGACAAAGGTCGATCGGTTTTTCACAAAAAACCGCCTTCCCCGATTTCGCAGCCATGATCGAGAATTCAAGATGCGTATCGGTTGAGCTTGCAATGATCGCACCTTTCACACTGTTGTCTGCTATCGCCTCGGCAAGGGAACATGCTTTTGCACCTGTCGCCGCCGCCAAGCTCTGCGCCGCATCCTCCGACGCATCGACAATGCAAGCGAGCTTAAGTCTCGGGTGACGCGCTACGTTTCCAGCATGAATTGCGCCGATCCGTCCGGCTCCGACAAGGGCGATTTGATGCATGAGAGGACAACTCTTATGTGTTGCAAATAGGCGTAAACAATTTATTCTATCATTGAAAAATATATTCCAGACGGAGCCGGTTGGCAATAATTTTCAGAGCTTGCAGGATAAAAATGAAGCCACCTCAAACTGTCGACGAATTACGTACAAACATCCGCAACGAGTATGATTCGCTGAGCAAACGGTTACAGCAAATTGCAAAATATGTTCTGGATGAGCCGAACGATTTTGCACTTGAAACCGTCGCAGTGCTTGCAGAACGATGTGGTGTGCAGCCGTCAGCCATTGTTCGCTTTGCAAAGTCATTTGGATTTGACGGCGCCAGCCAGATGCAGCGGTTATTCCGAGACGACCTTTTGGCCGGCCATTCATCACTAGGATATTCAGAACGAATTCGTCAATTCAAGGACAAGGTCGGCAAAGCCAAGGTTACAGGTCCGGTTCAGATACTTTCTGAGCTTGTAGACAGCAACATATTAGCGCTGGGGCATCTCCGTGAAGATGTAGCGCCTCGAGAATTAGACAAAGCCATCAAACTGATATCGGATGCAGAGAGTGTTTACGTTGTTGGTTTCGGAAGAGCGTTTCCGATTGCGTCATATATTGCATATGCGCTTTCGCGCCTGAATAAACGTGCAATATTTATTGACGGAATCGGAGCGTTTTATCATTCCCAAATAAAGTCCATCACCACTTGCGATGTGATGATAGCGATCAGTTTTCCTCCTTATTCAACGGAAACGATTGAAACGGTTACAAGCGCGACTGAACAAAAATGTCAAATAATAACAATCAGCGACAGTCAGATAAACCCGTTAGCGACGCATGCTTCAGTGTCGTTTACAGTAAAAGACGGGGAGGTAAGACAATTCCGTTCTCTGAGCGTCTCCATGTGTCTCGCTCAGTCGATCGTACTGGGTTACGCGTTTCAGACTTCCGCATCAGATGATGATGGATGAACAACGAGGCTATTGCGCCAACATGATGTAAGTTCCGATAGTTATTATCGCGATCAGGATGGATACCGGTTTGGCGAAACGCCACGGGGTTAAGTCGACATCATTCGAATGCTCTGCGCGGTAGACGGTCTTCGCTGGCGCGATTTTGCTGACTAACCATAGTATCAGTAGCGTCACCAGGAATACGGCCGCGAGGAAATGTAGAAAATGGATGTCGTGCTCAAGCCCTAAAACAGATTTCAGGTTAGACTGCACGGCGTCGCCGTAAGCGAATACAAGCAAGTAGAATAGGATTGGTCCCACAATCAGACCTGTCTTAGCCGCGGCTGCAGACGCCCATTTGGTCATATAGCCTGCAAGTATCACGGCGAGCATTGGGCCAAAGAACGTCGCGTTGATTGTTTGCAAATAATTGTAGACGCTTCCGCTGGTGTCGATCATCGGAGCAATGGTCATCGCGCCAATAGCGAGAATAATACTGCAAATGCGTCCAGAACGGACGATTTGTTTCGGGGTCGCCGACTTGTTGATCAGTGTCTCATAAACATTCTTGCTAAACAGGGTCGCGGAACTGTTAAGTACGCTGTTGAACGTACTCAGTACTGCGCCGACCATCACTGCTGCAAAAAGTCCCTGCAAAGCGGGAGGCAACACAGCTTTTACGAGCGTCGGGTAGGCAAGCATGGATTGGTCCGGCGAAAGCTCATTTTTGAACATATGGAATGCAATCACACCGGGGAGAACAATGATCAAAGGACCGAGCAGCTTAAATCCAGCGGCGATGAGAACGCCTTTTTGCCCTTCCTTCAGATTTTTTGCTCCGAGCGCGCGTTGCATGATTGACTGGTTGGCGCACCAGAAGAAGATCTGGTTGATGACCATGCCTGTGAACAACACGCTAAACGGCAGAAACGAGCCAGGCTCGTCACCAGTGATATCAAACTTGGGCTGCTCTTCCGTATAGAGTTCTGACAGGCCCGCGCCGATATCGCCATTTCCGATCGCCAGAAGTCCCAGTACGGGGATCAAGAGACCAATCGCGAGAAATCCGACGCCGTTGATTGTGTCGGACAGGGCGACTGCGCGCAGACCACCAAAGATAGCGTAAAGCGACCCTATTGTGCCGACCAGCCAGATAATAACCCACATCGCGCCGGAACGGCCGATGCCGAGATTTTCCGAGACGCTGAAAAGCGACTCTAATCCGGACGCCCCGAACAAAAGCACCACTGGCAGAATTGCGATTACATAAGAAAACAAAAACAGAAACGTCGCGATAGTCGCGGTGGTGTTGTCGAATCGTTCACCAAGAAACTGCGGGATCGTTGTCAGGCCGCGCTTCAAATATCGAGGGAGAAAGTACAGCGCAGTCAGCACCATCGCGAGCGCGGCCGTGGTTTCCCACGCCATCACAGCAACAGTGTGATTGAACGCGTCGCCGTTTAGCCCGATTAAATGCTCTGTAGACAAATTTGTCAGTATGAGAGAGCCAGCAATCACCCAGGCAGTAAGCTGCCGTCCGCCAAGAAAATATTCATCGGAACCGGAAAGGTTGTCCCGTCGCGTCATTAAATAAACAATGACGCCAACTGCTGAAGTGCAGAATAGGAATGATATAATGGTCCACAGCATGCGACGTTTCCCAACCCTGAATGGAAGCGTAATATTGGCCAGGCTCGAAGTGCTGATCGCAAGCCTAGCGATTTTTTGTTTTGCTTCTCTGGGGACTAGAACAAACTTTCCATTCTTTGTAAAGAATGAAATATCAATTCAATTCAATGGGGGCGTCTACCGTAACCCATTTTCTGGATGCCGCGGATTGCAGGATCGCATCCATCGTTTTTTCTATCGTAACGCCATCATGGAATGATGGGAAAAGCGGCGATTTTTCAGAAATGGCTTTGATAAACTCGGCGATTTCAATGGTCTTTAGGTCATTGAAACCAATTTGGTGTCCGGCGGAAGGAATAAAATGATCATACGGCGGATGGGACGGTCCTGTGAGAATCGTGCGGTAACCATTTTCTGATTCTGCTACGTCTTTTTCGAAAAACTGTAATTCGTTCAAGCGCTCCTGATCAAACCGAATGGAGCCATTTTCACCATAGATTTCGAATGAAAGATGGTTTTTGCGTCCCCATGAAACCCTACTTGTCATGAATGTGGCTGTTACGCCTTCAGGAAACCGCAGCAGAGCATGGGCGATATCTTCATTTTCTACAGTTCGCTGTTTGGCATTCTCGCCGGCAAGCAGGCGTGTCGGGATGACGGTGTTGATATCAGCGGAAACCTCCAAAGGCGCCCCCAGCAATGAAACAGCTGCACACAAAAGATGAGAGCCTAAATCTCCAAGCGCGCCGGCGCCGGCGGACACCTTTTCACATCGCCAGCTGAAGGGAACTTCAGCATCCGCCATATATTCTTCCTCATAAACACCCCGGAAATAGAAGATTCTCCCGATGCGCCCACCGCGAACCAGTTTTTGAGCGTGAATAAAGGCGGGACTGCGCAAATAGTTATATGCAAGCAAAGTGCGAGCATTGGCGCGGGCTGCTGCATCAGCCATGTCACACGCTTCATCCAGTGAGACACCCATCGGTTTTTCACAGTAGACATGTTTCCCGCTCTTTAGTGCTGCGGTCGCCATTTCGTGGTGCAGGAAATTCGGGGTTGCGATTGCAATGATATTTAGTTCTGGATCTTCGACAACGTTGCGCCAGCGATCTGTTGCATAGAGAAACCCCAGCTCCTTACGCATCCTTTCTGCGCGATCCGCTTCAGCATCACAGATTGTGGTAAGCTCTATCGGGGGTAGGTCAGGAAACAGTGCTTGTGCGTTCCGAAACCCGAGCGCATGAATTTTTCCGATATATCCTGTCCCGACGAGGCCAATTTTTAGTTTGGTCATGAAGGATGATCCCGAGTTTTAAGCCTCTGATGCTACACGATATATTTCATTTTTGAAACAACAATTGCAAAAAAGAAATAAATGGAATATATATTACAAGCATGCTGGATGGCCAGATTGAACAGGAGCTAAAATGAGCGCGCCGGAAGCCGAAATCGATGTTATCACAATCGGACGGGCCGGTATCGACCTTTATGGCGCGCAGGTAGGCGGTCGCCTTGAAGATATGGGGTCTTTCGCCAAATATGTTGGCGGTTGTCCGGCCAATATTGCGATAGGATCTGCGCGGCTAGGGTTGTCTAGCGGGATTATTACCCGCGTGGGAGACGACCATATGGGACGCTTCATCAGCGAGCAGATGGAGCGGGAAGGGGTCGGGACGCAAGGCATCGTTGTCGATGATGAGCGCCTCACAGGGCTCGTAATCCTGGGCATAAGGGATCAGGAACAATTCCCGCTGATATTTTACCGGGAAAACTGCGCGGACATGGCGCTTTGCGTCGAAGATATTGACCCGAAGTACATAGCCTCATCAGCATCTATTCTTGTCACTGGAACACACTTTTCGAAGCCGGCCCCGCGAGACGCATGCCTTACGGCGATCCGTATAGCGAAAGACGCCGGCCGGAAAGTGGTTTTCGATATCGATTACCGTCCTGTATTGTGGGGGCTGACAAAGCCTGACCGCGGGGAAGACAGGTTTGTGACAAACGAAGAAGTCACCCATGTCTTGCAGCAAATACTTCCTGACTGTGATTTAGTGGTGGGGACGGAAGAAGAAATACATATTCTTGGCGGCGCCACAAACACTATTGCAGCGATAAAAAATATCCGCAGGGATACGCGGGCCCTTATTGTGTGCAAACGGGGCCCGCTTGGCTGTGTGGCGTTCGAAGATGAGATACCGGACCGCCTCGAAGACGGGATAGATGGCGAAGGGTTTCCCGTTGAAGTATTTAACGTACTTGGCGCCGGTGACGCTTTTATGAGCGGCTTTTTGAAGGGCTGGTTACGAGGCGCTGAAACCGCGGAATGTTGCCGGCTCGCTAATGCGGCCGGCGCCATTGTAGTATCGCGGCATGGCTGCGCTCCGGCGATGCCGACAGAGCTAGAGCTTGATTATTTTCTGGAGAACAATGCGCGGCCGGTTAGGTTGCGGGAAGATGTTCAGCTTGAAAATATTCACTGGTCGACAACGCGCGCTATGAACTACGAATCTCTTAAAGTTCTGGCAATCGATCACCGCACGCAATTGGAAGATCTCGCCCGGGAATTCGACGCAGATATTGGACGGCTGGATACCTTAAAGCGCCTTGCCTTTGAGGGTGTTCATGAAATTGCTCAAGGCGATCCAACCTTCGGTGTTTTGCTTGACGGGCGATATGGCAAAAGGGCGCTCGAAATCGCCGCCGATTTTCCGTACTGGATTGGCAGACCTGTTGAGTTGCCCGGATCAAGACCGCTGGCCTTTGAGCAGCAGGGCGACATCGGCATGGAAATCAGTGAATGGCCGCTGAACCATGTCGTTAAGTGCCTGCTTTTTTATCATCCAGATGATCCCGATCAATTGGAACAGGCTCAGCAACGGCAGCTCATCCGGCTGTTTGACGCCTGCAGGCGGACCAGACACGAATTGCTTGTTGAGATAATTGCGTCAAAACACGGTGAATGTGACGAGACGACAACGGCATCCGTCATCCGAAAAATTTATAGCCTTGGAGTTTATCCTGATTGGTGGAAACTGGAGCCATCAAACAATGACGGTGTATGGAAAGCAATCGAAACGGCGATTTTGGAGAATGACGCTTATTGCAGAGGAATCGTTGTTTTAGGACTTTCAGCCGAGGAAAACGATTTGATAAACTCCTTTTCGGCTGCAGCAAGGTGCCATCTGGTGAAGGGATTTGCCGTCGGCCGCACTATTTTTAATGGCGCGGCGAAGCATTGGCTCGCGGGAAAAATAACTGATGAGGAATTGAAGTCAGAATTGATGCGCAATTTTAAACGTTTGGTCAAAGGCTGGGATGCTGCGAAACAGGCTGCGCGAGAACGGAATTAGTCCATGGCTTCAATAAGACTGACAGCCGCTCAGGCCCTGGTTCGATATCTTCAGGCGCAAATGGTGGAAACCGATAGCGGCGTTATTCCGTATTTCGCCGGCGCCTGGGCCATATTCGGACACGGCAATGTATCGGCTCTGGGCGAAGCGCTCTATGAAGTTAGAGAAAGCCTTCCCACTTATCGTGCGCATAATGAACAATCCATGGCGCACGCGGCGATCGCATTCGCCAAGGCCAGTCGCCGCCGCCGTTCAATGGTTTGTACGACGTCAATTGGTCCTGGGGCCACCAACATGGTGACCGCCGCGGCACTCGCTCATGTCAACAGGCTGCCCGTGCTATTTCTTCCCGGCGATGTTTTCGCAAGCCGTCGTCCGGACCCGGTGCTTCAGCAGATTGAAGCGCAGCAAGACGGCGCCATATCGGCCAATGATTGTTTTCGGCCAGTATCAAACTATTTCGACCGGATTACGCGCCCGGAGCAATTATTGAATGCATTGCCGCGCGCCATGGCGACAATGATGGACCCCGCCTCATGCGGGCCAGTAACGCTGGCGCTGTGTCAGGATACACAAGCCGAAGCTTATGATTTTCCTGCAGACGTTTTTAAAGAAAAGGTGTGGAAATTCCGCCGCCCGCGCGCAGACAATGAAGAACTTTCGCAGTTGGTTCAGGAGCTGGAAGCGAGCAAGAAGCCTCTGATCGTGGCGGGCGGCGGCGTTCTTTACAGTGGTGCTGAATCCACGCTTGCAGCGTTTGCAGAATCCAAAGGGATTCCGGTCGCCGAAACCCAGGCCGGCAAAAGTTCTCTCTCGCATGACCATCAATGTAACCTAGGCGCTATTGGCGTGACTGGTTCCAGCGCGGCAAACGCCGCCGCCAGGGAAGCAGACCTGATTATTGGTGTTGGCACGCGCCTTCAGGACTTCACCACTGGATCGAAAAGCTTGCTCGGAAAATTAGGGCAAAAACTCGTTCATATTAATATTTCTGCATTTGACGCGCGCAAACACATGGGCATCCCAGTAGTGGGCGATGCGGGCGCGACCTTAGATGCGCTGTCGTCGCTTGTGCGAAGTTACGCCGTTTCGGCGGAATGGAAAGCTCAGTGCGCTGCTTGGCGTGACGACTGGCGTTTGTCGGCTGCGCAGGCAACTCGCGACGATGGCTCCAATGTTCCTTCGGATGCGCAAGTTATCGGCGCCGTAAACAGATCGGCGGAGCGAGGCGATGTCGTCGTATGCGCGGCCGGAGGCTTACCAGGCGAGTTGCATAAGCTGTGGCGGTCGGAAGCAGCCGGCGGCTACCATGTCGAATACGGGTATTCATGCATGGGATACGAAATTGCTGGCGGGTTGGGCGTCAAGATGGCGGTAGGCGCACCCAATGTTTTTGTAATGGTCGGTGACGGCAGCTATTTGATGGCGAATTCCGAAATAGCGACGTCGATTTTGTTAGGGCAAAAACTAACTATCATAGTGCTCGACAACCGGGGGTTCGGTTGTATCAATCGACTTCAGGTCGCCACTGGCGGTGCTCCTTTCAACAATTTGATGAAGGATGCTCATCAAAAAGTGATGCCTGAAATTGATTTTGCTGCACATGCGCGCAGCCTTGGCGCACAATCCGAAAAGGTAACCAATATCGAGGCGCTTGAAAAAGCGCTTCAGCGCGCAAAAGAAAACGAACATACAAGCGTGATTGTCATTGAAACCGATCCTGATCGCACCACTGAAGCAGGAGGGCATTGGTGGGATGTCGCCGTTCCGGAAGTATCCCAGCGCAAAGAAGTGCGGGAAGCGCGGAAAGAATACGATGCCGCGCTCACGCGTATTCGGGAAAGAGAATCAGAATGATTAAATATGGCGTGAGCCCTATTGCGTGGACAAATGATGATCTGCCATCGCTGGGTGGGGAAACGACCCTCGATGCCTGCCTTTCAGATATCCGAGAAATCGGGTTTGACGGCGTCGAACTCGGTGGCAAGTTCCCGCGCGACGGTGCTGTCCTTGCACCTATTCTAAAATCCTATGACCTGAAGCTAGTTGGCGGCTGGTATAGCTCGAACCTCTTATTGCGTGATGAGAAAGCAGAAATTGAGGCGCTTCAGGCGCATCTTGGCCTGTTGAAAACTCTCGGCTGCGATGTTTTCATTATCGCGGAAACCAGCAACGCAACTCATACGAGCCGCGCTACGCCGCTCAAAGATCAGCCCACAGTCGCCTCAGAAGATTGGAGGATGTTTTGCAACAGGATGTCGCGTGTCGGCAATTACATCGCTGATCAGGGACTGCGCCTTGCATATCATCATCATCTCGGGACGATCGTCGAGAAGGGCGACGACTTGGACAGATTTCTGCAAGGTACGAACGATAATGTTGGGCTTGTTCTCGACACCGGGCATGCGGCAGCCGGCGGAATTGATGCGGCAAGCGCTATCTCAAAATACCCGGATCGTATTGTTCATGTTCATTGTAAGGACATCCGGCAAGCTACGCTTGAAGACACCAGAGTGCGCGGCGCCAGCTTTCTGGACGGCGTTATCGAGGGCATGTTTACGGCGCCCGGTGATGGCGACCTCGATTTCACGCCCGTTTTTGAAGCGCTGAAAGCAATTCAATATAGCGGTTGGATCATTGTCGAGGCGGAGCAAGACCCTGCTAAAGCGCCGCCGAAAGAATATTCGGCGTTAGGCCTTAAAACGCTGAAAAAACTTTCTCAGAAAACATTGCTTGTCGAAGGGTAACAGGAAAGGGGTTGTTGCATGTCCGGTCTCCGCATTCGGCCGACCGAGCCAGATGATAGCGGATGCGTACTCAATATAACGCCAGAGTCAGCCGGCTGGCGTTATGTCGGATTCAGCGTCCACAGCTGCCGTGAGGGCCAGACCATCAGGCATTCCGTACGTGATCGCGAGACTTGTTTTGTTATACTCGCAGGACGCGCCCAAATACGGGTCGATGCGATTGATTTTGGCCAAATCGGCGGCAGAGCTGGTGTGTTTGACGATGAAGCGCCCTATGCGTGTTATGCGCCTGCAGACGCTGTTTGTGAGATCGAGGCATTAACATCATTGGAAATCGCAATATGTACGGCGCCCGGATGGTCGCGTATCGAGCCTCGTCTTATCAAGCCCGCAGAGATTGGCGTTGATGACCGGGGATCAGGCTCCAATCGCCGGTTCGTACGTAATGTTCTTCCCGAAACCGAGCCTGCGGATAGCCTTCTCATTGCCGAGGTCATCACGCCCGCCGGGAACTGGTCGAGTTATCCGCCACACAAACATGACAGCGATAACCTGCCGGCAGAATCCGCTCTTGAGGAAACCTACTATTACCGAATGAACCCTACGCAAGGTTTTGGTTTCCAGCGTGTTTACACCGATGACCGTAGTCTAGATGAAACTCTGTGCGTTGAGGACGGCGACGTAGTGATGGTTCCACGCGGCTACCATCCGGTTGGCGCGGCGCATGGCTACGATATGTATTATCTCAACGTCATGGCGGGGCCAAGGCGAACCTGGTTGATCAACAATGATCCGGCGCATGAGTGGATGCTCAAGCGTTAATCCCGAAACCTTCATAGTAATTGGATAGAGAAATGTTTGAGAGAGGCCACTTTATTGATGGCCGGGAAATGCCCGGCGCGTCGACAAGGAATGCAGATGTGATGGATCCGTCGAGCGGATCGGTGCTGGGGCGGGTAGCACTGGCTTCGAAAGACGAGGTTGAGAAGGCTGTTACGTCGGCCAGCAAGGCTTTTCCGGATTGGTCTGCAACGAACCCACAACGTCGCGCGCGCGTGCTTTTTCGGTTCAAGGAGCTTGTTGAGAACGATATTGAAACGCTGGCGCGTCTGATTTCCGCCGAGCACGGGAAAGTTCTTGCGGACGCGCGCGGAGACGTGCAGCGCGGCCTTGAGGTGATCGAATTTGCGTGCGGTATTCCACACCTGCAGAAAGGCGAGTATACAGAAGGCGCTGGGCCCGGAATTGACGTTTATTCAATCCGTCAGCCGCTTGGCGTAGGTGTCGGCATCACGCCGTTCAACTTTCCCGCTATGATTCCTATGTGGATGTTTGGCGTTGCAATTGCCTGCGGCAATACATTTATATGTAAGCCGTCGGAGCGCGACCCTTCCGCACCAATGAGGCTTGCTGAGTTAATGATGGAAGCCGGAGCTCCGGAAGGCGTTCTGAATGTCGTGAATGGCGACAAGGAAGCTGTAAACTTGCTGATTTCCGATCCGCGTGTTTCTGCAGTCAGCTTCGTGGGTTCTTCGGCTATTGCGCAGGCTATCTATGAGGCGTGCGCGCATAATGGAAAGCGTGTGCAAGCGTTCGGCGGCGCTAAGAACCACCTGATCGTACTGCCTGACGCAGATTTAGATAATGCCGTCAATCAACTCATCGGGGGCGCGTTTGGTTCTGCCGGAGAACGCTGCATGGCGACGCCAGTCGCTGTGCCCGTGGGCGAAGACACCGCCGATAAACTTGTTCAGATGCTGAAGCCGCGAGTAGAAAGCCTGAAAATTGGCCATCCGTTTGATAAAGAATCAGATGTTGGCCCGCTAGTCACGCGCGCTCATGTGGAACGGGTGAGAAATTATATTGAGATGGGCGTCAAGGAAGGCGCTGAGCTTGTGGTTGATGGGCGCAACATTGCGCTTCAAGGGCTTGAAGAAGGGTACTATCTCGGCGGTAGTCTTTTTGACCAGGTTACGCCGACCATGAAATCCTATCAGGATGAAATTTTTGGTCCTGTGCTTCAAATTGTCCGCGCACCTGATTTTGAAACGGCGTTGAGGCTTCCGTCTGAACATCAATATGGCAACGGCGTCGCCATCTTTACCAGAAACGGTTCGGCCGCGCGGGAGTTTGCTGCGCGAGTCAATGTCGGCATGGTTGGCGTCAATGTCCCGATTCCCGTGCCGTTGTCATACTATTCATTCGGGGGATGGAAGAGGTCAGGGTTTGGCGATACGAACCAGCATGGCCCAGACGGCGTTCGCTTCTGGACAAAATTAAAAACAGTGACGCAACGCTGGCCCGAAGATGTTTCGCAGGCAAGTTATTCGATTCCGGTAATGGAGTAGCCTTTCTAGAATTGAGCCTGAATGCGCAATGATAAGCCAGTACTGGCCTCTTCGGTGTTGACGGTGTTTAGGGTCGGCTCAGGTTTCTCGAGCGTTCTGTAAAGATTCATACGAACTTGAAGATTCCTGGTAGCCCACCAGTCAAGGCCGGCCGTGTATATCTCTTTGCTGCCGCCGGAAACCGAAACTTCGGAATTGTCATAGCGAAGGACGAAAAAGAACGCGCCGGGTCCGCCTTGCGTCAGGGATCGATCGATGGAAGGTGAGCCAAAGGCGCCGTTGGTAAATGTTTTTCTTCCTCCAACTGCATAACCAGCTTCCAAATATCCGCCGTGATGCTTATCGGCCGAGGCTTGTTCCGTTCTGATGCCGGTCAATACGCCAAATTCACCAGAGGCCCAAAATTTTGAAAGTAGAATGGCGTTTTCAATTCCAACGAAAAAGTCCGATCCTGCCATACTGTGGCAATTAGCGCCAAAATCCGCAGAAACAGTTTCAACTTGATCGAAAGGGCGCGAGGCTGTTTCGCACAAACGTTGGTTGTTGCGATATCTTGCAGAAGCGCCGAGATGGATTACTCGAGACGCAGTCGAGACAGGCGCGTAGGTTAGTCTCGTCGCAGCCGCCATTCCGCTGTTAAACGGGTCATCATGAATGTTGCCGGCAAACAAACCGGCACTCCATGTAAGTGACTCACTGTCGGAAAAAACCGCAATTCCAATGCGGCGGTCGAAGTCGAATATGTCTGACAATTGTGACCGCTCGATCGCAGATATATGTCTTGAAGAGGTGAGAAAATCGAGCGAGTTCGGGGTTTTAAACTGGCCGAGGCGCACTCTCGGATGACCGTTTGCAGCAGCATATTCAACATAAAGAGACGTTGCCTGAACGTTGCCGGCGCCGTCGATATTGATTTCCGACTTCAGATGCAGCAATTCTGTTAGTGTAGCTTTTAGCCCCAGACGAGCCCTACGCAAAGTAAGGTCTGCGTGATCACTTTCCGGTGCGCCGGTGAAAGGAATGTTTGCGTCGAGTTGGGCATATCCTGATAATTCCACATCAAAACCAGATTCCGATTCGGATATCGGCGGATTCGTTTCCTCCGAGTGTGCTGGTGAAAAGTGCAACGCTGTCGCGGCAAGCACTATGTGAAAAGCATTGAAACTAGAAACGTAAGTACTTTTGTCGCAACCCGCACTCTGCCGGTTAAAACAGAGACTGAAAAGGGACGGGGTACGGATTTGCAAGAATTAACTCTGTGAACGATATTACTCTTTGTCGAACCCGTATGCCTGCAGCATCACATCATAAATTGAGCTTTGCTCCATGACGCCATGAATTCGTTTACTGCCCGGGCCCTTGGCGTAAATAGCAACGTCTTCGCCGCCATGCGTCTCGCTGGAACGCGGAATTAATGCTTGCTGGCGATAAGTTGGAGCTTCCGTGTCGATTTCGGAAATGTCGGGCCGGGGAAGGGAAGTTATGGCGCCGGGCCCATTGTAGTAACCGAGTGTCGTATAAGGCAGATTGTCGGCTAGTAAGTCCGGAGTGGCTCTCGCTTCGCCAAAATCATCATTGCCGATAACCTTTCCAAGGATGGGATTACCGCGCGTCGGGTAGCCTGCCATCACGAATGTGTGGCTATGGTCGGCAGTCACAATGATCAGCGTATCTGCATCGGAAGTCATTTGGTCAGCCACCGTTACGGCTTCAGCCATGGCGACGCCGTCATGGAGCGCTAATGCTGCAACGCCTTCATGATGGCCATGGTCGATTCGACCTCCTTCAACGAGGAGAAAGAATCCCTTTTCGTTTTTTTGAAGAATTTTAATAGCTTTTTCCGTCATTTCGGCAAGCGATGGTTCTCCCGCAGGATCGTCTTCTCGATGCAGCGAAAACTTCATATGGCCTGTGTCAAACAGTCCCAACAGATGATCCGTTTCGGAAACGTCTACCGACTGAAACTGATGCTCATTCCATACATAAGAAGCGCTCTGTCTGTTCGCCCATTCATTTGAAAGGTCGCGCCCGTCGGTCCGGTTCCCTTTCCTATCACTATATTCAGGATCCTGCGCAGTATTTGGAAGGAAGTTTGAACGACCGCCTCCAAGAGCAACTTCAAGACCGTTTCCAATCGGAAATTCGATCAGCTGTTGAGCAATATCCTTACAGCCGGCGGAGATTGCCGCGTCGGGCATGTCGGCAACAGATTCCCAGTCGCGCTCCGGAGCATGGGCATATGCAGAAGCGGGCGTGGCATGGGTGAGTCGCGCTGTTGTTGCTATGCCGGTGGAAAGCCCTTTGCGCTCGGCGCGCTCAAGTATGCTTTCCACGGGATGCAAAAGAGATGCGACACAGTCTGTTCTTTTCGGCGCGGGGCCGACTCCGATGAATCCGGCTTTTGTCTTGACGCCGGACAGCATCGCCGTAGCGGTTCCCGCGGAATCGGGAACCTGTTGATTCGTGTTATAGGTCTTCGAAAGCGCCACATGAGGGAATTCCTCCCATGAAAGCACGTACTCTTCTCCTGATTGCCCTTGAAGCTGACCAGCCAGGATGCGGATGGCAGTGACCGTACTGACGCCCATACCGTCACCGACAAAAAGTATGACGTTTTTCGCTTTTTCCGGATTGGCAGCGGCGCTTTCATTGGCTCCGCCGCCATTGTGCGCGCAAGAGACCGTCAGGCCAGCGAGCAGAGTCGCTGCGCCTACTCGAAGGAGCATCGTTCTGAGATATTTGAACGATGCGCTTCGGGGTGCGAGGGGAGTATAGGACATCATTCTACGCCTCGGATTCATGCTTACTCCACCAGGCCGAGAGAGGTTTCGATATCCGCCCATGAGACAAATTTGAAGTTCTGCGGTTCCGGGGGGAGTACATTCCGGCCGTCCTGAACGACTAATAATCCTTTAGGAAATTTGTCGCCGAGAGGCGCGCTCGTGACATCAAGGCCATCAGTTTCGGAAGCTCCATCAATTCCGCTCGCGCCGTCGGCGATTATCGCAAACGTACCGACAAATTCGTGCGGCGCCTGGAGTTGATAGAGAACATAACTGTCGCTGCCCTGGCTTGAAACAACAATATACCCCTCGCCATTTTCCTTGTGATAGATAGAAACGCCTTCCACATCCGGATTCAGCGCATCGTCATCCGTCGCCAGAACAACAGCCGATCGAGCATCGCCATCTTCGGGCTCAGCGCCGTATTTCCAAAGTCCAATGGCTTCCTCACCAATTAGAAGAACGCCTGTGCTATCGTCAGCCACGCAGCCTTCTGTCTGAGAGCCGACCGAAAACTCACGCATGAGTTCAGCTGAAACTTTGCCAGGCGCCGTTTCGCGCAGCGCCCACTGTTTAACCACGCCGTCAGTATCATTGACGATTGCGTAAGTCGTACCGCTTGCGGCGCTACGATACATGCAAAGGCCATACGGGTCCGACATGCCCGTCGCTTGGGGACCGTCTGCAATATTTACCAGTCGGCGCGACGCCACGTCTATTGAGTAAATGGCAAGCGTATCATCGGTCCTGTTGCTAGCGGTAACAATGGTGGTTTCTTCACCGTTGAGCGTAAACCCATAGCGGAGATCCACATTGTTCATTTTACCGTCAGGCAAGAATTGCACCGTATTTCCGGAGAGGTCGTAAACATAGAGTCCGTTTTGCTTTTCAGTGCCGATGACGAGGCTCAGAGACGGGTCGGTAGGATGCACCCATATCGCCGGGTCGTCTGCAGCATCGCCATGATTACCGACGGGTGGCGTTTCAAGCGTGGGAAAAACTGTTGCGATCGGCGCGGGCTCGGTGCTGTCGGACATCGGCACGGCGGCAAAGTCGATCCCTAACGCGCCAGCGATAGTTGCTAGTGAGACAAGCTTGTAGTTTGTTGGGTCATCGCCATTGTCGTCGTCTGAGACGATAAGCACGCCTTCTGAAAAAGGTTCTGCCAGTGGATGGTTGAAGACGAAAATGCCGCCTGGCTCCTCAACACCATCGATTGCGCCATTCGCGTCTATGCTGACTGAACCAATAAACTCGTGATCATTGGCGATGTCATAGACATTGATCTTGTTAACCGAAGCGTTGGAGGCAAACAGATAGCTCTTCCCGCCAGTTCCGTTTGCGATTGCAATGCCGCCAGTTTCGTCGTCAATCTTGCCAAAACGGTTAATATCTATGATCTCAGGGGCAATATCGGATTCTGGGTTCGCGGAGAAACGCCATACGCCGACAGCTTGTTCTGAAGCATAAATATCGCCGGTACGATCATTGGCGACGCAATAGCCAACTTCGGATGCGGCATTCATTCTACGAACGATGCGTCCGCTGACCTTTCCATCGGTGTCGGGATACAATAACCACTGATCGATTTCGCCATTTTCGCCGACAATGAACGCATAAAGATTCTGATCGGTGCGGTTTTTGTGAAGGCAGACACCTGTCGTGGCAAAGTCGCTGGAGATGGGCGCGCCTGTAACGTCAGTCAGTCTAGCGGCGGAATGGATAAAGAACCGCAATGTGTTTGCGCCTGTATCGAGAACGCTCAGGAAGGCGCCGCCGTCGCTGCCGAAACTTACATCATATCTAATATCGATGGATTCAGCATCTCCGGCTTCCAGGCCGCCGGTCTTTTCACCGGTTATGGAGTAAATCTCGACGCCGCCAAGCTCGTCTGTGCCCAGGATTATAGGCTCGCCATTCGCGCCCATCGCCAGCACAGCCATGTTGGCTCCATCAAACTGGGTGGGGACGAGTTCCAAAGCTGCGCTAACGGATTTGTTGGTCCCTTCAGTCTCATTTGACTGTTCCAAAGGTAGCTGGTCGCAGCCCTGCAAGCCCAGCACGGCGCCAGCAAAACCTATATATGTCAGATACTTCGCACCCCTCATTGGCGATTACTCCCTGTTTTATCGTACGTCAGACACAAAATAGATAGAATATTCCATATCAATTGACAAATAGAAAATTTGTTCGTATTTTCGAGCGTCGAAACTCGGGCCATAAAAAAGTCTCGCAAAAAAATCGTCCGAGGCAATGCAAAAGTTCGACAAGCGAAACCGGGAGGGTGATACCGATGAGAAAACTGAGCTTAAAGGAATTAAAGCTGGGACTCCTCAGCTCTTGCATTGCCGCGCCATTTGCAGCGCCGATGTCGGCGATCGCGCAAGATGAAGCCGCTGCAGAAACGCGCGATGTGATCATAGTCGAAGGGCAGGTGGTCACTCGGAACCGGACTACTTCCGCCAATCCGGAATTGACATACGATCGAGAATTCTTCGAGCAATACGAACCCATCTCCGTTGGCGACGCGCTTAAGCGCACGCCGGGCGTCGCATTCACAAGTGATATTGGAGAATATGACGCACCGCAGCTGCGCGGGCTCGGCAACGGGTTCACACAGGTGCTGATCAATGGCCGCCCCGTGCCCGGCGCCGGCAATGACCGCAGTATTCTTGTTGACAGGATTCCTGCTGAACTGGTTGAGCGAATTGAGATCATCCGCAGCCCTAGCGCCGAGATCGATAGCCAGGGCATAGGCGGCACGATCAACATCATTCTCAAAGACGGCGCTTCGCTTCCGCCTGGCGTGCTGGGGCGAGCTTCCGCCTTGTACTATAACTTCGACGAAAAATTCCGCGGCGCCGGTGCGCTTGCCTATATTGGCAGAAGCGAAGACGAGAAGCTTACCTATGCGCTGACGGCGAATATCCAGCAACGGTACAACCCGAAGCTTACGGTTGAAGAAGTATTCTCCGGTGATAATTATTCAACACTTCAAGCCGCCTCGGATGCTTTTTCCTATACATCTGCAGGGTCGGCCGTTGAAGACGGTGAGGGGCGCGCAGTGCAATTCGACACGCGCGACAATCTGGATATTTCCTTCAATGCCGATCTGGCGTACCGCTTCGACAATGAAAGCCAGATATCTTTTCGCGGATTCCTGATCAAAACTGATCGTGAAGAACGCGAAGACGGTCTCATTTTTGAAGACAGCCCGACCAATCTTGACACGATCGAGGCGCAGGACACAAAATTCGACCAACTGAATTTTGGCGCTGAAGGCGTCTACACAACTCCGCTTGGCAAAAATACCGAACTCGAAATTGGCGTTCAATATTCGCAATTCGACAATTCTGAAATTTCCGATGAGTTAGAGGTAGATTTGGATGATCTGATGGTTCTGCCGACCGAGGCGGACCTCCTTAGCGATCTGAGCATCAACGCCTTCGGACCTGAGCCGCAGGAAACTGAAATTATTGAGTCGCTGGACAAGGAATTTCAGGCCGACGCTAAGTTAACCCATGACATGCCGGGCCTCGCTTCATCACTGGGAATTAATGGCGTCCAGTCAAAAATCGGCTTTCAGGGAAAATTCCGCGATCGTGACTCATCCATTCTTGTAGCCGATTATGATGATGGCGTGCTTGAGCCGCTCGAGCCGGCAGCGGGAGGCGGTGTCTTCAATCTCAAAGAAAGCCGGTATGATGGTTTTGTAGCGGTTGAATGGCAGTTGAGTGATCGGGCGCGAGTTGAAACAGGCGCTCGTTTGGAGCACACAATTACCAAAGAAAGTGGTGATTTGTTTTCACCAATTACGCTCGAAGACACCCAACTAAATCCGTCTGTTCATTTACAGTACGATCTTAACGACTGGGCTTCATTTCGGGCGAGTTTCGCCAAGACCGTCCGGCGCCCGAGCTTTGAACAGCGAATTCCGTTTGAAGACAGCGATGAGCCGGAAGATGACGACATCACGCGCGGCAATCCGTTCCTTACGACGGAAACGGCCAAGGGTTTTGATGTTGGTTTCGAGTTTGAGCTTCCTGGGCGCGGCATCATGGGCATCAACGGCTTTTATCGTGATATCGATGACCTGATTCAACTCGTGCAAATCGATCAGGATCCGGACAATGATCCGATGACGCCCGGCGGCGTATATTCCTTCGCGAATGTCGGTTCTGCAAAGGTCTACGGTTTCGAGTTTGACTTGAGTACATCGTTGGCGGCGATTGGCATGCCGGACACCGGCGTGTTTGCGAATTACACACGACTGTACTCGGAGCGATTCGATCCGAATTTCGATCGGGACGTACGGATCAATCAGCAACCAACATATGTTTACAATGTCGGAATTTCGCAATCGATTCCCAATCTTGGCGTCAGTTTCGGCGCCAGCTATCAAAAGCAGGGAATGTACACATCTCACTTCTTCGGTGAGATTGAACGAGGTACAGTCGACGGCAACTTGGAGTTGTTTATCGAGAAGCGCTTCCAGGATTCGGTTGTTTTGCGTTTAAGCGGAAACAATGTGTTAGATGCAAGTTCGTTCCAGACCGAGGAAGGTTTCGACGGAGATACCGGTGATGAGATTATTGCAAATGCGATTGCCGGAAATGTTGACGGATATGAAATCGAACGTGAACAATCGACCCCGGTCGTACAGCTGACACTTCGCGTTGCGCTTTGATACGACATTCAAAACTGAATGTTGATCTGTGACAATACGAATCCAAGCTGATCTCCTCCCGGTCAGCGCACCGAGACAAGGGCTGCATTTGCGGCCCTTGTTTCTGTTTCGCCTTGGGCAAGCGCGTATGTTTTCTTAGGGCCAGGAAGGCGAAGGATATGTTGCTTTCCAGCGAGTCAGTCATGCGGTCATTGTTTATTGCAATTCTTGTATGGACCGTCTGGATCGAGCCGGATTGCAGTGCAGCCGAGTCTGGGGCGCCAGATTGTGCGGCCTGTTCTGAAAGCTACTCCGCCGCTTATTTTGACCAGTACCAACCTGTAACTGCCTTAGACATGATTCGGCAGGTGCCGGGATTTCAGCTTGACGATGGGGAAGAGAGGCGCGGCTTCGGGGGCGTCGCGGGTAACGTGCTGATCAATGGCGAAAGGCCGAGTGCGAAGTCCGAAACAGTCTCGGATATTCTCGGTCGCATCCCGGCTCAGAATGTTGTCCGAATAGACGTTATCACCGGCTCTCTTGCTGGGTTCGACCTTCGCGGACAAACGAAAATCGTCAATGTCATTACAAAAAAGAGTAGCGAGGGTAGCACAGCCTGGAAAATTGGAACCGAATTTGTCCTCCGCGGTCGAGCATATGCTCCGTTCGGTGCAGCATCCTACGAAGGGAGATGGAATGGGATTGAATTCAATGTGGGCATTTCGGGCGAGCGTGGGCTAGGAGCCGAGTTCGGGAATGAGCGCGTATTCGACGCCACATCCGCGCTGATTGAGACGCGCGGCGAGAGCGAGGATGAAAAGGGGTATGAATTTGCGTTGAATTTGAACGCAGGCGCTGGTCTCGGAGCGGGCCGGCTTCAGTTCAATAGCGAGGCGACCTTTGAACGTGAAATTACCTTCGAAAATTCGCTGCGGCGGCCTTTGCTCACACCTGCAAGGGCATTCGAAGTGCTTCAGGAAAGCGACAATAGAGTTCGCAGTTTTGAATTCGGCGCCGATTACGAAACACCACTCGGCCCGGCATTATCGGGCAAGGTGGTGGGCTTATTTCGCCGTGAGTTGTTTCCTGAAATAGAGCGGTTGGTAGACCCGGATGAAAACGATCCCGATGTGGTGGAGCTTAGCGTTAGCAACGAGCGCGCGACAAATACGGAAACAATAGGCCGGGTGATTGTGAATTATGAAGGCGTAGAGGATCACGTGTTTGTCGTTTCCGGAGAAGGCGCGGTCAACAAACTCCAAAATGTATTTTCTCTTTTCGTGGACGACGGCAGCGGACCTGTTGAAGAAGATGTGCCGAATGCAAACACGCAAGTGAGTGAACGGCGGTTTGAGTTTGATTTTCAAGATGCGTGGACACCCGGAAAATTCGTAGTTGAAGGCAATATTGGATTTGAAGCCTCACAAATATCGCAGTCAGGCGACACAACAGCGCGCCGAAATTTCTTTTACATAAAGCCGGGGCTTTCGGTCGCCTATTTGAGTAATGATCGTGAGCAATTTCTTTTGCGAGCTTATCGCGATGTATCGCAATTGGATTTTTTTGATTTTGTTAGCGCGGCTGACTTTGAAGATCAGGATGTCGCCTTCGGGAACCCGGATTTGAGACCGGAATCCACATGGATTGCGGAGGCCACTTTCGACAAAAATTTCAGTAACGGCGCGGCGCTCCGTGTTACAGGTTTTCATCATTGGGTGAATGACGTCCAGGACTTGCTTCCCATCGGAGATGGCGATGAAACGCCCGGCAATATCGGTGATGGCGTACGGTGGGGCGCGCGCGCAAATGGCTCACTACCGCTCGATAGTATCGGAATGAAAAACGCTCGCCTGGACTTTGAAGGGGAGTGGCGCAAGACGCGCGTTACCGATTTGGTGACAGGCGTCCCGAGGGGATTTTCGAATGAGCAGGATTGGTTGGCAAGCCTTGAATATCGTCAGGACTTTCGCGCTCATGGTGTGGCCTGGGGTTGGGATCTTGAAATTGGCGCGCCTGAAGTTGAATTCGGCCTCGACGAATTTGAGAGGCAGCGCGAAGGGCCCGACCTTGACGCTTATGTAGAGATTTCCCGGTTTAAAGATGTGAAGCTCACCGTTTCACTACAGAATGTGTTGGGCGCGGGAGAAAAAAGGCGTCGTGAGAAGTTTGTTGGTGATCGCGTGCTATCGACAATAGAGTTTATTGAGCTGCGGGATAGGCAATATGCTCGGACAGTGACTATTCAGTTGAGCGGATCTTTTTGATGTCGATATTAATCGCTGAAAAATTGTCCACTAATAGCAGACCAATCGTGTAACTGGTCTGCTTCTGGTTATCCGTAGTCCTCCTTTGTGATTCTGTCGAAGGCAGTATCGATTGCTTTTGACGTAGTTGTTGAACTCTCGCTCAGCATTCAGACGAGCAATTTATGTTGTTTACGAAATCGCCTTTATTAAGGTTCGTAACCAATAAACTGGTTAATCCATAAAACCCTGAGCCATTCTGCAAATCGCGCAGATATCCTTCGTCGCGTCGTGAGGTCAAAAGTTCGAAAGCAAAAATGGGGTCGCGATTATTACGCGTTAATCCATTGAATATGTTGCGAAAATTTAGTGGCTCCCCTTCGTGAATGCGTATCGAACTATATGTCAGGCGCCAAAACCTGAGTTTCTGACGATTTTACAGGAGCTTCGCCTTCCAATGCGTATTACTTGTGAGGCAAAGTCATTAAAATTCTGACGCTACTGCTAAAAAAGCGTCCAGCCGTGACAACCCAAGAAAGCACGGCCGGACGCATGCGCCGCCCAAGGGGGAGAGACCGGCGGCGCGAGTTAAGTGATGATCAGCACTGCGGCGGCGTCCAAGATATTCTCGGACATCCCACAAATACGTCGTTAAATTCCCTGAACAATCGTGTGAATTCTGGTTTGTCTATCCGTGAATTTAGGATAATCTGCGCCGGCAATGGACCGTTTGCAGGCGATCGAGATCTTTATTCGCGTGGCGGAGCTTCAAAGTTTTGCGGCCGCCGCCAATGATTTAAATTTATCTCGCACGCTGGTTAGCGATCGCGTCAAGGATCTCGAAGAAAGCCTCGGCATTCAACTGCTGCACCGGACGACGCGAAAAGTCAGCCTGACGGAGTCCGGCGCCCTGTTTCTTGAACGTGTTCGTCCGGGGGTAGACATTATTTCAGAAGCGGCTGCTGAGGCTGCAAATCTCTCTGCAGAATTGCGCGGCGCCTTGCGGGTAAATGCCCCACTGAGCTTCGGCATGCGCCATGTCGCGCCCGTCGTCGGCGAGTTTCTTAAACAGCACGAACAGGTATCGATCGACCTGACGCTGAATGACCGCCGAGTTGATCTGATAGAAGAGGGCATCGATGTCGCCATACGCGTTAGCGCGAACCTGAAGGATTCAACGCTCATCGCACGCAAGCTGGCCGCCTGCCGGATCATCCTTTGCGCGTCGCCGGACTATCTCGACAATCACAGGAAAATCCGCAAACCGGGCGATTTAAGCGATCACCCATGCCTGACGTTCACCTACTATTCAGAGGGCCTCGACTGGAAATTCAAACACAAAAATGGCGTTGAAACTGTCCGGGTCGCAAGCCGCTTGCAATGTAATAATGGCGACGCCCTTGTTGAAGCGGCTGCCGCCGGCGCCGGGATCACATTGCAGCCGGCGTTTATTGTCGGCCCCGCCCTCGAGGAGGGACGGCTTGTGGAATTGCTACCGCAATGGCGCGCTGGAGATCTTGGCGTTTATGCGCTCTATCCGCCGGGTCCGTTCCAACCGGCGAAAACCCGGGCGTTCATTGACTATTTGGTCGAGCATTTCAGCGGATCGCCCTATTGGGCGACATAGCACTATCCGGTAAATCCGGATAATAAAAACAGAAATTTGCATATTATCCCGAATGATCATGGCCGCTATGTTCAGCCCGACCGATCAAGGAGGATATTATGTTGTCGCTCGAAAAAAATACGCCGTACGTCCTTGGCGCTCTGCGAATTGTCGCCGCGCTTCTCTTTATGGCGCATGGAACCCAGAAGCTGTTCGGCTTTCCAGCGCCGCCGGACGGCGGTTTGCCGGAAATGTGGTCGCTGTTCTGGATTGGCGCCTGGATTGAGCTTGTGGGCGGCGCCCTGCTTCTCGGCGGTCTCTTTACAAGACCCGTCGCATTCGTGCTCTCGGGACAGATGGCCGTTGCTTACTGGATGTTCCATGCGCCGGCGAATTTCTATCCGGTGCTGAATGGCGGCGACGCCGCAATCCTGTTCTCGTTTGTATTCTTGCTTCTGGTGTTTTCGGGGCCGGGCGCCTGGAGTCTTGATGCCTTGCACAGAAGATCTCGATGAACACGAGACAAATAAAATTCAATCGCATTAAATTAAGGAACATACCATGATCAAATCGTATCAAGTTTCCGTACTCGTTGGCAGCCTTCGGAAAGATTCCGTAAATCGCAAAGCGGCCAAAGCGTTAGCTCGGCTCGCGCCTTCGAACCTCAAATTCCGGTTCCTGGAAATCGGAGACTTGCCGTTTTTCAACGAGGACTTAGAGGCGGGTGAAACGCCTGCTGAATGGTTGCGGTTTCGCGAAGAGCTCTCAGCGTCCGACGCCGTTCTCTTCGTAACGCCCGAGTATAATCGATCTGTACCGGCAGTATTGAAGAACGCCATCGATGTCGGATCACGCCCCTATGGCGAAAGTTCGTGGGCGAAAAAGCCTGCGGCGGTCGTGACTGTATCTCCCAGCGGGATCGGCGGTTTTGGCGCAAACCATCACTTGCGCCAATCGCTCGTCTTCCTCGACATGCCGGTTCTTCAGCAGCCCGAAGCTTATATTGGCGGCGGCTGGGACATGTTCGATGAACAGGGCGATATTAAAAGCGACGATACCCGCGCCTTCTTCAAAAGCATTATCGATGCGTTCGGCGACTGGATCGAACGCACCGCCTCTACTTCATAGTCGTTGCTCGACATGCCGGATTGGAAAGAGGATCAAGCGAGGAAATAACCGTGACCCCAACCACTGCAGAAAACCGGATGCCCGCCCTGTTCGTGGGCCATGGCAGCCCGATGAACGCTCTTGAAGAAAACAGCTACACGCGCGCCTGGCGGCATATCGGCGAAGCGCTTCCGCGTCCGCGCGCCGTTTTGGCGATTTCAGCTCACTGGTATATCGGCGCAACCGCGGTCACCGCCATGGCGCGCCCGCGCACCATCCATGACTTTTATGGATTCCCCAAACCGCTTTTTGACGTTGAGTATCCGGCGCCTGGTCTTCCAGAGCTGGCGGGTGAGATTGCCGAACTTGCAAAGCCGGTCTGGGTCGGCGCCGATCATGATCAATGGGGTCTGGACCATGGAACCTGGAGCGTTCTCACTCACATCTTTCCGGATGCGGACATTCCTGTGGTGCAGTTGTCGATAAATTCGCTGAAACCGATGGATTACCATCTCGAACTCGCGCAACGCCTTGCAGCGTTGCGAGACAAAGGAGTGCTGATACTGGCGAGCGGAAACGTGGTCCACAATCTGAGGCGCATTGATTGGAACGCGGAGAACCAAGGCGCCGATTGGGCGCATCGGTTCGACGACGCCGTGATGGAGCAGATGACAGCGAACCCGGCCGATATTCTCAAAACACTGGAACATCCGGACTACAATTTAGCGGCGCCGACGCCAGATCACTTTATTCCGTTGCTATATACCGCAGGTCTCGCCGCAGAGGCTGGAGAGGCTGCGCCAATCGTTAAAGGATATTCGCTGGGTTCGCTGTCGATGACATGCTACGGCGTTGGCATGAAAGGAGTCGGTTGCGTGGACGGCGATGATGCATCGATTTATCCCAAGAACCTGCCGAGCAATGATTGACTTGCCCTCAGAAAGCTCCCCCTGTCGGCCGTCCGGATTTTGGAAACAAATCAAACCAAGCTGGCCCGAGTCAAAGGTTCGAATTCAGAAATGGGGTCGCAATTATTTGCCCGCTAAATCTCTGAGTAGGTTGACAAAAATTAGTGGCTCCCTGAACTGGACTCGAACCAGTGACCCGCTGATTAACAGTCAGCTGCTCTACCAACTGAGCTATCAGGGAACGCCTTTGGAAAGCGGCGTATAGCAAAGCCTATGCCGCGAATCCACACCCTTTTTGCCACGCCG
>BQJH01000006.1 GCA_021604605.1 Hyphococcus sp. | reverse complement strand
GCGTCGTGATCTCATCAGGATGCAGTGCATCACGTAAACGCAGTATATTTACATCAGGTGATTTGATGCGAAACTTCGCTCGCTTTTCCCCATTTTCTAAGATGGCGCCGTTTACGAGGAATTTTTCGTGAGGACGAAGCCTTATTACTAATCCACCGGTCATGACTGTGTGTCCTCATTGGGTGTTTGGGCGCGCAACCCTTTCATCACTGACATATTGATATCAACGAGAATTTTTGGGTCTGCTTCGCCGGCATAAACTTTTGCAGTATGCTTGCGTGTAAATTCTGCGAGGTAGAAAAGGCTGGAACGCAAGTCCGCGGGGAGGGGGTTGTTATCGTTCGCAACATCGACAGCTAAAACTGTCCAAAGGCGAAGGTTTTTATGAAGGGCATCGGATAGTTTTGCGAAATAGTCAGGCGCATCCGTATTCATATTACTGAGGAGGCGCGTGATCTGTGCAAAAATCTGATATTCTATACCGCGATCACTGCCCGTTGATTGAATAGAGTTTTCATACCCAGTTTTTGCGAATGACGCTTCGATCATTATTTCCTACCAATTCTTGGTGTTGATATAAAAAGAAACGGGAGTGGCTTAGCGCCACTCCCGCTATAAGTTTTACCGGAAGAGACCGAGTAGAACTTGTGGTCGCTGGTTCGCGATTGACAGCGCTTGAACACCAAGCTGCTGCTGAACCTGAAGCGACTGCAAGCGTGCAGAAGCTTCTTCCATGTCAGCGTCAGTCAAAGCGCCGATACCAGCTTTCATAGAATCTGTCAGCGTTGTGACAAACTCATTCTGGATATCAATACGCTTCTGAGCAGAGCCGAATGCGGCTGCGGCGTCAATACCAACCTGGATGAAGCCCTCAATCGCAGACAGTGCGGATGAAGCGCCAGCTGATGTTGTCACATCAACGTTTGCTACAGCAGCAAGACCGGCAGTAGAAGAATCATCGACTGATGACCCAAGGTCAACCGCTGCAGAGCCGGAGTTAGTGAATGTAATTGTTGCAGAAGAAACAGAAACAGCTACATCATCAATGCTGTCTCCAATAACGCCTGCCAAGCCAGCGGCAACTTTATTGACGCCGTCGCCCGTACGAGCAACATAGTAATACTCGTCAGTGCCGTTTGAAATTGTGTAAGTCTCACCAGCAATCACAGTACCACCAATAACAGCAGTTGCTGTAGTTGGTGTTGATGAACCGTCCGCCATAGAAGCCGGATCAGTAATCGTACCTGTGGCTGTAATCGCTGTGCCGCCCGTAATGGAAATGTCGTTTCTTGACACCGAAATGTCAGAAGCAGTGACTGTTCCATCAGCGGCACGGTCAAGTGACGCCAGGATTTCAACAGAGCCAGTACCTTGTAAAAGGTTCAGGCCGTTGAACTGAGCAGCGCCAACAATGGTGCTGATTTGTTCTCTCAGCTGAGTAACGTCTGTCTGGATTTTGTCCCGGTCAACATTGTCTTCCTGAGCCGCAACAATAAGGTTTTTCATTTCCTGCAGAAGGCCAGTGACCTGTTCTGAGGCGCCGCGAGCAACGGCGACAGTCGAAGAACCAAGGCTAAGTGAGTCAGAAATAGCTTCAAAGCTATCTACGTCTGACTGCATAACTGTAGAAACCGCCCAGATCGCTGCATTATCGCGAGCATTTGAGACGCTTTTACCAGTTGAAATTTCTTGTTGGACCATCGACAGGTTTTTGTTGATTTGACGCAATGTGGTCAAAGCAACCATTGAGCTTTCGTTTGTAAGCAAACTTGACATTTTTGTTCGTTCCTTAACACATACTTCGGTGCTGTCTGCACCATTTCATCCCAATATAGGCTTCGCCATAATTCTGGGCCCAGCATCTTTCTGATGCATGTGGAAAGGGTTCTGCCGTCTCCACGATAACCTGTTCAGGTCGTCATCTGTGGTTGTAGCGTGGTCGGTCTAAATTTTGGTTAATTGAAACTATGCAATCTTATGACGGGTAACGCCAACATTGTGCGTATCTAATTTTGAACCACTCTCGGTATACGTACCAACTGTGTTTTCACGGTGTAATATTTTATTAAGCCGTGTAATTGCGGAATTCACCCCAGACCGTGTTGCGCTTAGCAACACTTCATTAGAGTCGGCTATTTGTTTGATTTGGTGAATTTTTTCTTTGTGAGGCGCCGCAAAGTATCGTGCATCGGGTGACGCGATATAGTCGTCAAGCAAAGACGTAAAATAGAGCTTGCGTTCTGTAACGGATGGAAGCTCCCGGTAAGCGCCGTTGAGCAAATATTCCTTTTCAACAGTTAGGGTCTCGATAAGGTTATCAATAATCTGTTCAAGCTGAGCTGTCTGATCCATTTCCAGCCTCCTTACTGAGTAACTGCTGGTAAATTGGTTCAGCCAATCCAAAGCCGCCGCCTTCAACTAGCTTGGTCGCATATTGTTGCGTTAGCATGCTGGAAAAAGTATCGCCACCAAAGCCGCTATCCCGGCTGAGGGCTTTATTGAGGCCGCTATAGTTTAACATTTGTGCAACGAAAACGGCTTCAAAATCTTGCGCCTGCTTCATGAGCATGTCGCTCTTCCCAGAGTCTATTTTCGCCTTTTCCAAAGGCGCAATAGGTCTGGTTGAAGACAAAGCAAGATCGAGAGTTTTTTCCAAAGCCAACATAAAAAAATCCGCTTCTGAATAATGACGTCGCAAATAGTTAGTAACTAATTTCTGTCACATTGTAGCTAACAATGTTTTAAAGGCAGTATTGATGTTAGATATCTTATCGGCGCTGAATGCTAAGCCGGCGCTACCAGAGCCTACAATTAATTCCTCAATGCGAGGTGTCTCCGACGATATGTCCTCGCGCAGTAAGCCGGTACATCAGGATGCTGTTGAAAATGATGAAAACGGTGCGGAGAACTCGCGTAACGAGTCATTCGAAACCGCTATGACAGATGCTAAGAGGGAAAAGACCGGAGAAAAAGACTCTTCCCTCACAACAACTGAAAAACCCTCAAGCAAGGACAACAGTATAGAAGAAAATACTGTGCCCGTTGTTAAACGAACGGGTAAGGTCGCTTTAGAATCTATTAATGTCTTGACGCCGACGCAGCCTCAGGCTGAGGCCGGCGAGAAAATGCCCGTCCTGGGGGCTATCAGCAGTTTGAACGAAACCGTCCTGAAAACGTTTTCTGGAAAAGATGGCCGTGAGTTTTCCATCGTTAAAGTGGGCGATGAGTTGCCGACAGCGCGATGGGCGCAAAATAGTTTCGGCGCAAAAGACAGCGCCTCCATGATGCTTCAGGGGCGCAGTAAAATGACACCTGCATCAACGGCGCCTAATTTGGCAACACCGATGTCTGACGTGATGGCGCCGCCAACGATAGAGGCGGAGAAAATTAGCCTCGATACACCTACTTTTCGGCCCGAAGTTGAAAAATCTCTTCCTGATGTCCCCCTCATGAAAGGGGCGGCGCCAATGAAAGCCATGTTGGCCGGTAAGATAGAGGCTTTAGCGACAGCAAAACCAGGTTTGTTCGTGGATGGTGAGTTAGCATTTCCGTCCTTACACTCAAGCCTTCAAACGTCGTCTGTTCCGCAGCCTGCTTTGGCGCTCAATAATATGGCAGCGGTCACAAACGCAGCCACTGCAAGCGCCACAGCGCAAATTGCGGCGGCAATTCGCTCTGATCGGATAAGCAACACGGTTGAAGTGCGTCTCGATCCACCAGATCTTGGGCGCGTCAAAATAGATTTTACGATGGAAACAGCTGACGCTGTTAAGGCTGTGTTAACAGCTGAGCGAAGCGATACATTAGACCACCTTCGCCGCAATATGAGCATGCTGGCGGATGAATTAAAATCGGCTGGATTTACGACGATTGATCTTGAATTCAACAATGATAGCGGCTCGGACTTCAAAAAGAGCGCTTCCGATTTTGGAATCGGCGTCGATGCTGAAGATACTTCAAGCGCTGCATCAAAAAATATTGTTTACCTCGCTCTGCGCGATAATGCCCAGCTCGACATGCTCGCTTAAATAATAAGAAATGAAAAGGACATAAGGCAATGATAGAAACGTCAGCTGTCTCACAGTCACAAAATCCGCTAATCAGCGCTGCTTCATCGAAGAGTGAATCGGCCGCAACAGCGGCATCAGATTTTAAGAGCTTTTTGACATTGCTCACTGCACAATTGCGAAATCAGGACCCTTTAAGTCCTTTGGACTCAACCCAGTTTGTTGAGCAGTTGGCGAGCTTTTCAGCTGTGGAACAGCAGATAGAAACTAACAGCTTGCTAAAAGATCTGGCCTCTGGTCTGAGCGGATCTGGTCTGGAAAGCGCAACACAATGGATTGGCAAAGAAGTTGAAACCGTAAGCGGGGCGGCCCAGTTCACTGGCGAACCGTTGGAGTTCAAAGTTCCCCCCACTACATCTGAAGGCCGGGCGGAAGTTGTTGTCAGCGACGCAAGCGGCAATGTCATTCATCGCCAGGCGGTTTCAGCGAGCCAGAATAAGTTCACATGGAATGGTGACACAGCAGACGGTGCGAAGGCGCCTGTTGGCAATTATGCGGTTGCGATCAACTATGTTGAAGGTGAAGAGGTGCTGAACACCGTGGCCCCAATTGCTGTGTCTCAGGTTCGTGAAGCACGGTTGGTTGATTCAGAAGTTAAGCTGGTTCTGTCAAACGGCGTGCAGGTTGAGGAAAGTGATATTCTTGCAGTGCGTCAGCCGGTTGAGGAAAGTGACGCCGACAGCGCCTCATAAATCTTGCCGCGAGATACTCAAGATCAAAACATCTTTTACGTCCTCATGAAGGACAGATTGCGCTGACGCCAGAAGGCTTCCGCGAATAGCGTCAATATTCTCCTGATGCAGGAACTGATCATTGAAGGCGCCATTATTTGACAGTTTTAAAAGCGCACTCAGCAAAGCATCTCGCAATTTTGGCTCGCGAGAATAGGCTGTTTCGCTGATGCTTGGTTCGACTTCAAGATTGATGTCAATGACGACAAGGGAATTTACCCCGTTCGATTTGATAACGGGTACGATAAACTGTCGACTGAATTTCAAGAAGGCGCTATCGCCGTTACTGCTATCGCCGCCATGTCCACCGCCGCCATGGCCTTTTGATTTCTTGTCACCATGGCCAGGCTTTTTCTTTTTCTTCTTCTTGTCTTTCTTTTTCTTTTCTTTCTTGGGTTCCTTCCCGTGAGCATCGTCCTTGGCTTCAGCCGCGTGCGAAGAGCCAGTCTCGGTAAGAGCACCGCTAGTCGGTGATCCTTTTAAAGTGACGCCCAAAAAGGCGCCAGCGCTCACGCCAATGAGCTGCAAGAGGATAGGAACAAATTTAATCATAGTACTCAGTACGGTAAGATTGCATCCAGGACTTTTTGTCCATAGCGAGGCTGTTGGACATCGCTGATGATGCCACGGCCACCGTAAACAATACGTGCATCTGCAATCTTTTCGTAAGTGATCGTGTTGCGGCGGGAAATATCCTCCGGCCGAATGATGCCAAGCACCTGAAGATCGCGCAATTCGTGGTTAACACGAACTTCCTGATTTCCTGAAATTACCATGTGTCCGTTTGGCAAAACATTTACAACTGTCGCTGCGACCTGCAGTGCTAGTTTTTCTTCCCGCTTAATATTGCCATCGCCGCTATTGCTGGAAGTGGACGTTGCATCGATAGCAGGGTTCAAGCTGCCGCCATCAGGCAAGACATTGGCGGCCAAACCTTCAAGACCAAAAAAGTTTGGTATTGAGAGCCCTTCGTTGGCGTTGCGTGATCTATCCGTCCGGTTTTTGATTTCCGCTTCCTCGTCAATTTCAATGACGACGGTTAGGATGTCGCCGAGCGTGCGTGCGCGCCGGTCGCCAAAAAGAGAGGAGGGGCCTGACCGCCATAAAGATCCGGCTGAGCCCGGCTCGGATTTTTTCGGATCGATGTGATTTGCGAGCGCTAGACGTTCCGGTGATGTTGCCGGCAAAGGGGTTCGCGGCGCACCGGGCGCAGACATGCTGGGCGCGTTTCCGATGTGGTCGAGGCGATTGGCGCAGCCCTGGATTGCTGTTGTTGCACATGCCAGAGCGAGAATTGAGACGAAGTTTTTCATTGTTTTGCCTTTACTGCACCCGCACCGGAAATAGTCGCAGATACGACGCGTTTGGATAACAAATTCATGACGCGGATACGTTCGCCCATCGCGCCTTGATCGAGAGCGCGACCTTCTGCGAGAATAACCATAGCGCCTTTATTGAATTCCATTTGAACGATGGAGTTGCGTTTGACCAAGGTTGGTGCGCGCAAGTTTTCTTCATCAAGGGGCTGACCCTTGTAGAATGTTCTAACTGCTTCCATGCCAATCAGCTTTACGGCGCGCCGCATCGCATCATGGTCGGATGGGGTTGCGATATCTTCCGCGGATATGATTGCGCCGGCGCGGATATTTTTTGCCGCGAATAAATCTTCCGCCGCAGCGTCAGAAGTAACGCCAGAAAACCCGCTCGCTAAAATAGACCCGGCGATAATGCCTGCAAATTTATTCATGATCTTACCTGATTTGTGTTGTTGCGCCCATCATCTGATCGGCTGCTGAGATAACTTTGGAGTTCAGTTCATAACCGCGCTGTGCTTCGATCAATTCAGCGATCTGTTGCACAACATCGACATTAGATTCTTCAAGGTAGCCCTGACGCATGAGGCCGCGGCCATCCTGTCCGGCTTGGCCGGGCAGGGGGCCGCCAGATGCATCGGTTTCCCGGTAAAGATTACCGCCGAGCGGCTCTAATCCTTTTGTATTGGTGAAGGTCACGAGGTTGATTGTGCCCACTTGTTGACCGCCAGCCTGGCCGTCAAAATAGGCGAACATCTCCCCTTCGGAATTGATTGTAATACTGCGAGCGCCTTCAGGGATCGTGATATTACCGGCCAAAGGAAACCCCTCGCCATTAACAACAACGCCTTCTGCAGATCGTTTAAAGGCGCCGTCCCGAGTGTAAGCAGATTCACCGGAAGGAAGAGTGATTTCGAAAAACCCCTTGCCTTCAACAGCGAGATCAAGGTCGCCGCCGGTGCTTTTGATTGTCCCTTGGGTCATGTCCATAGAGATCGAAGCGGTTCTGACGCCGAGACCCAATTGGACACCTTCCGGCACGACATCGCCCGTTGCGGAAGATGAAGCGCCCGCAGCGCGGGCAATCTGATAATGCAGATCAGCAAACTCCGCGCGCCTTGCGTTGTAGGCGGTCGTGTTCATGTTCGCGAGGTTGTTGGAAATTACCTCTACCCGCGTTTGCTGAGCGTCCATACCTGTGGCGGCAATACTAAGTGCGCGCATATTATCGCTCCTTCTTTTGTTCGGCCGTCATTTTATTGCCCCTGGCCAAGGACTCGCACCGTCCGTTCGATGCGTTCGTTTTCACTTTCGATAAGGTTTTTGCTCAGCTCGTATGTGCGCTGAACCTCAATCAATCTTGCAAGCTCGGTAACCGGGCTAACATTCGATCCTTCGACTGAATGCTGGCGAACCTGAACATTCACTGCCGGTTCATATCCCTTTTCAGCCCTAAAAAGATTTTGCCCTTCACGGATCATAAAGGCAGGATCTGCTGTTACGACACCGAGCTTACCAACAGCTTGGCCGTCGGCAAAAATAACGCCATCGCTTGAAGCGTTGATTTGCTTGGCTTCGGTTGGAATAACAATCGCGCCGCCGCTCTCATCCAGAACACGGGCGTTAGACGCGGTGACGATTTCGCCCTGGGCATTCAAGGAAAAGGCGCCGTCACGGGTTAAGCGTTCGCCATCGCCGCTTTCAACGAGAAAAAAACCTTCACCGTCTAAGGCGAAATCCAGCGGGTTGTTAGTCTTGGTGATGTCACCGGCGCTGAAATCAACAAAGCGATGGCTCATCGTGGCGACCGATAGTCCTTCATCGCCCCCTTGCAGAGATTCAAAATGCTCGGCGAAAATAGCACCTTCGCGGCGGAAGCCGTTCGTATTAATATTCGCAATATTGTTCGCAATCGTATTGAGCTCACGCATCAAGCCCGATTGCCGAGACAGAGCTACATATCCAGCGTTATCCATCGCTTAGCACCTCCTCTATCATTAGGATTTCTTCGCGTGCGCGTTCAACGTGGTTTTTCCCGCGCTGAAGGGGTGTTCCTTGCGGCATGGTTTTGAAAAAATTTCTCACGCCTGCCGCCAGGACTTTCTTGTTCTTGGAAAGAACGGCGTCGACAGCGGAGGAAACGGATGTCTCTCTGGCCATGTAGCTCGCCAGCGCTAAATGAAATGCTGCATCCTCTGTCAAATAATTTGGGTCAAGCGCGCGGAACCCGGTGACGACACTTCGCCATGATCGGGCAAGCCAGGCAGAACGGCCCGTAAGCTCCGCTCTTTTGTTGTCATCTTGCAGTGTTGCGGCGCTTGCTAAGGCGTCATGGTAATTGTGTTGTTGCAATTTTGCGTTGACGATGGCTTCGCCAAAATATGGATCATCGGAGTAGGGCGCCGCCGTTTCAATGGCCGTTTGCGTGTCACCTGCTTCAAGGGCGGCGGCTGTTTTTTCCCGTAAAGCGTCTATATCGTCGTTACCGACTGTGCCTTTCAAAATAGCAACCGTTACATTCGGCAAGCCAAACTGCCTCGCCGTCGCAGCAATTTTATTGCGTAGATCCTGATTGCTGCTTTCCAGCGACAGCCAGTCCTGATGAACCAGATATGCATCAAGCGCTGCGAGCTGAAGGAGTGGATCTTCATTCGCGAAGGCCGTTTCAAAAGCAGTTTGCGCCATTGATCTCACAAGCGGCAAATCGCTAGGGGATGTTTCCGCCACTCTTTCAAAGAGCATTGAGGCGGCATCGATGTTGCCGACATTTGCCCAGGCGATCGCTTCTGCGAGTGTTGTTTTTGTAGAAGGATGAACTCGCGCCAAAGCACCAATATCTTCTGTGAAACCGGCGTGTGGTTTTTCGTTATTTTTTAGGTAGGACTCGGCCAACGCCAAGAGAGCTTCATCAGACGTTGCAGAGTTCTCATTTGCAATTTTCAACAAAGCATTACGCGAAGTGTCATTATCGCTCTGGTGTTGTTCCAGCCGGGCTAGAATATAGTCCAGTTCGCGCGAAGGCGTTGCTTCTTCTTCGCTTAACAGATCAGCCAGCTTTTGCACTGACGGCCAGTCACCAAGGTCAATCATTTTCATGGCGAGGCGCGCGGTGAGCATGGCCTTCAAGCGTTTTGGCAGGGAAGAGAGCGCCCCGTTTGAACGTTGATAAAGCGCTGATGCACTTGGGCTCTCCGTTGCCAGCGCTTGCCAAAGTGCGTGAGCGCCATCGCAAGATGTTGCGTTCGATAGACGGCTAGATGATGAAAGAGGTCGTTCAGCGACAATGCGCGCCATGTCAGTTAAGAGTGTGTTGGTTTCTTTGTAATCAGAAAGAAGCGATAACGCCTCCTCACCAAACCCAATTGACAAATAGCCATGGGCGAGTTTGTGAACGATCTCTATTACGTTATCTGAGCTCGCATCCGCTAGTTCAGCCTGCAATTCTGCAATTTTCACCAGTGGTTCGTCAGCAAACCCTTCTGCCTCTACTAGAAAAGCGGCGTCCGCGAAACATTTAGCATCGGTCATTGCTGCCTTTGCGGCAACAGTTGTCGGTTCGTGAACTGGCGTTAAGGGTGATGGCGGTTTTGTTTCTGCGACTTTTTCTTCAACAACAGAAGGGGAGGGCTCGATCAGTTTTGTCGGTTCCGCATGGGTTTGCGCAGGCTTTTTTGTGCCTGGTGTTTCGTCTTTTATATTGACGAGGCCTTCGCGTGCGGCCTGCTTTAAAAGCTCGACCATTTGCTTATGAGCCTGTTCAACAGACAGCCGGTCTTCTTTTGTGACAGTTGTCTCGGCGGGCTTTGGCTTTGGCTTCGGCGCTTCTTGTACTGAGGCTGTTTTGATGGGCGCCGTTTTTACAGGTTCTTTTGCAGCAGCTTGCTGTTTTGGTGTTGTTTTAGCGTCATAAATATCAAGAATGAACTTCCCATTGTTAAGTGTGGATGTTTTGACATCACACTCACATCGCATGGTGATTTCAATTGAATTGGTTGCTCCATTTGAGCGTGCGTGCGCTGCAGAAACCCTAAACGCTTTTTGCTTGTCATTGATTTGTTGAAAACCAAAACGAAGAGATGGATCGATCCCGTTTATGCGAATGACTTTGCCATCGCGAACGATATCATCGGCGGAAACTCCCTGCGCGATGACAATGCGGGAAAAATCTTTGTGCTCGCCAGCGGACACGTCAATGTATCCGTCTGCTGCGAAAGCAGACGTGGATAAAAGGACGACACCGGAAATGAATGAAGTCAATCGCATCATGCTGCCTTTTGCACCTCTCGCAGGGCTTCTTCGACGTCTGTAAAACTTGGGCGGAAGCGTTTCGGTGCGTTGCGACGCGCAACTTCGACACAAAGCTGCGGCGTATGTTTATTTAAACTGGCGACCAATGCTTCACGGATAAGAGCGTAAAACAAAGCTTCTTCATCATGGATCGCTTTAACTTTGTCGGAGAAGGGCCCGACAAGACCGTAGGCCAGAAAAACCCCGAGGAACGTTCCAACCAGGGCGCCGCCAATCATTTGACCCAATACTTCTGGTGGTTTGTCGATTGACGCCATGGTTTTGATCACACCCAACACAGCGGCGACAATGCCCAGAGCGGGCAAGCCGTCGGCCATTTTTTGAAGCGCATGAGCGCCGTGTAAATGGTCGTGATGTAATGACTCAAGCTGCTTTTCGAGCAACTCTTCTACTTGATGCGGGTTGTCAAAATTCATAATCATTGAGCGCATCGTGTCGCAGATAAGCTCCATCGCTGCGCTGTCTTTTGCGATTTTCGGGTACTGATTAAAAATCGCCGATTCTGATGGCTCTTCGATGTGTTGTTCAATAGCGACAGGGCTTTCTTTCGCTGTGTTAACAAGCGAAAACATCAAACATAAGAGGTCTTGATAGTCTTTTTTCTTCCACTTGGGTCCTGTGAATACTCGTACGATGTCGCTGAGCGTGTGTTTGATGACGGTGAAGCTATTACCGACAAGAAAAGCGCCAACAGCAGCGCCGCCAATGATCATCATCTCATAGGGCAGGGAGTGCAAAATGATGCTGAACTTGCCGCCGGCGATGACGTAACCGCCAAAGACCATTGCCAAGGTAATGACGATGCCAAGTATCGCGCCCATAAAAAATTACACCCTTCTGGCGTTCGCCCACCAGGGGCGCTCACCATCAGGGTAAAGATTTATGTTTAATAAGCGGTAAAACGCAGCATGCAATTATTACTACTGTGATGCTGCGGCGTTACGTCCTGCAATGATCATACTTGCTTCGTAAGCTTTGTCAGTGCTCATATTTGCAAGAATAAGCGCAGCATTTTCACTGTTCATTTCCGTTAAGAAGCCTGCTGTAAATGTAGGATTCATCTTATCAAAAATTTGCCCGGCTTTTTGCGGCTTCATTTGCTCATACATTTTTGCAAGAAGGGCTATGTCTTGTTGTGAGGCTTCACTTGCATAAGAAACAAGCTTGGCGAGATCATCATTGCTCTGGCGCAACTCAGCCAGTTTATCTTCAATACGTTTTTCGAGGACTTCCAGAACGCGAATACGGTCTTCGATTTCTGATTCTTTTTTATCAATAGCGGCGGCGCGCTCTCGAATTGCCTGCAAAAGCTTGTTGTTTTGCATGGCTTTATGAGAGGCGGAGACAGGTTCATCTGTTTTGCTGGTATTGTGGTTTTCATTAGTAGCTACAGCTGCATGCTTTGTCTCTTTTGGTCCAACAACAGCCTCGATGGCGTCTTCAGACTTCAAGAGCGGGCCAGAATGCTCCAGATCTGTTTTTTCTTTTTGCGCCGTAACCGTTTCTGACCGGTCAAGAGCGGCATTGGCAAAGCCGATAGCGCGCCCGGCAAAAGACGCGCCGAAGACAACGGCTACAATCAATAGCGGGGTTGGTTTCACGCGGCTTCTCCTGCTTTTTCTTCTGTTTCATCTTCAGGCACAGAAATAAAACCAATATCTTCATCTTCATCTTCGTCTTTAGGTGTGCTCACGTCAGAGGCTTCACCTGATTCAGAAGATGCGTTGACGACATCTCGCGAAGCGCCTTCAAGAGAGTTTAAGAGCAATTTTGCAGAATCGCGCGCTTCTTTGATTTGCGGTGACAAGATATCAACAAGGTTGCGTGTTGCGGTTTCTGTTTCATTCACCGCGTAAGAACTCATATCCGCCATTTCCTGAATCAACGTGCGGAGTTCAGGAATTTTCTTCTCGGTTTCCTGCAGTAAGCCCTCCAGTTGAACGGCGCTGTCATTCGCGATTGTCTTTGTCTTGGACATCGCTTCCTGCATTTCTTCAGCCGATTGCGACAAAGCGGCAATCCCGGTCTGGAAACCGTCTTTAGTGCTGGTGAGGGCATTCAAGCGCTTACTCAATGTCCAGCAGTAAAAACATGCGGCGCCGGAAGCGGCGAGCAGCAGAAAATCAATAATAAGGGCCATGAGAGAGCTCCTAGTTCAATATGAAGTCAGTGATCAATAAATCACTGACAATCTCGGAAGAGGCGACAACTTGCAGACGGCGCAACATTTGTGCGCGCAGACGGGTCATTGCGGCGGGTTCAACAAGGTCGGATTCATCAACCGCGCGCAGATAAGTGTTTAACACATCTCTAAAGCGCGGGCTTAGATGCTCGGCGTCCGAAACGTGATCGTAAGACGTTTCCAGGCTGATAGAGATCTTAAGATATTCAGCTTTTGCATTAGGACCTAAAGAGACGACAAGCGGCTCTAGATTAACGAATGCGACTTCTTTGTAAGGTTTTGTTAACGGTTCACTGTGGCCATCTGCGGCAATAGCGGCCTCGCATTGTTCCTCTTCGCTGGGAAGAAAGAATACAACGCCTGCGACAGCGCCGCCCATCATGACGGCGGCAATAGCGCCTGACATAAGTGTTTTGACCAGTCCTGGTTTCTTTTCAGGCTGCTCTTCGGTTTGTTCTTCTTCACTCATGGCCAACGATTCCCGTTGAGAAAAAACAGTCACACGAAAATTCATGTGTCCCGTTTTGTAACCTCCTCTTAATGATCAAATGGTAAACGAAAACAGATGAATTTTTGGTTTCGCGTTGAAATACGCATTAATGGTTGGTGAGATAATGCAAGGGTTGGTTATTATTTGGCAGCGATTGCCGATGACGAAAAGGTTGATGTTGGTTGGAGCGGTTGCCGCAACAATTGTGGCCTTTTCTATGCTTGCGCGGACCGCGTCATCGCCAACGATGTCTTTATTATATAGCGGTCTTGAACCGAGCGCGGCGGGCGATGTCATTGCAGCGCTTGAGGGGATGAACATTGAGACGGATGTGCAAGGTAACGCGATTTATGTGCCTTCTAACCGCCGCGATTTTGTCCGGATGGCTCTTGCAAAAGAAGGATTGCCTCAGCAAGGCCAGGCTGGTTACGAGCTTTTGGAAAGCTTGAGCGGTTTTTCAACAACCTCAGAAATTTTTGATGTGACTTACTGGCGCGCCATGGAAGGCGAGTTGGCGAGGACAATTCTAGCGACACCGGGTGTGAGTGCGGCGCGAGTGCATATTGCGCAGGATCGCAGCAGCGCATTTGCCCGCAACGGATCGGAACCAAAGGCTGTTGTTACAGTAACGATGGGACGTGGTTCATTAAGCACTGGTATTGCTAATTCCATTCGGTATTTGGTTTCATCATCTGTACCCGGATTATCAGCGGAGCAAGTTGCTATTCTTGATTCGACACGGGGCGTTGTTTTAAGTCCGGGCAAGCTGGATGCGCCTTCTGGTGCGCATACGGATACGGGCGAACGCGAACGCGGTATGGAAAGTGACCTTATTAATTTGCTTGAGGCGCGTGTTGGTTCTGGCAATGCGCGCGTGCAAGTGGCTCTTGAGTTGGATCATGAACGGGAAGTCGTTTCCGAGCGGGTGATTGATCCTGCGGGCCGGGTTATTTCTGGTAAAGAAACTACAGAGGTCACAGAAAAAACAACCGGATCGAGCAGTGGTTCGGTGAGTGTCGCCAGTAATCTGCCAGAGGGCGATGTCAATCCATCGACCTCTCAGACAGAGCGCACGCAAACAGATGAAACCGTCAGCTATGATCTTTCTGAAATTCGCCGTGACCGGGAAAAGTCTGCGGGCGCCATCAAGCGGCTCAGTGTTGCTGTTTTGGTCAATCAGATTGAAGCTGATGACGGCGGAGCAGTAGCGGGCACGCCAACGCCGCGCTCAGAAGAAGAATTGACTGCCTTGCGGGAACTTGTTGCAAATGCAGTCGGTCTGGATGAAAGCCGTGGCGACACGCTTTCTGTTCAGAGCATGCCTTTTAAAGCGATCCCGACCGGTGGAACGGAAGTCGAAACAAGCGTCGTCAATAATTTCATTGAGCGCAATTTGATGACAGTGGTTCAAATCGGCGTTCTTTCTATTGTAACGCTGATCCTTGGTCTCTTTGTTGTGAAGCCTGTTTTGTCGGCAAAGAACCTGCCGGCGCCTGAGCCGGCTGCATCGCCACAAATGGCCCCGGAACTGGCGGCGCAACAAGCGGCGATGATCGCGCAAAGCCAAACGCCAATCGATACGTTGAAAGGTTTGGCGAGCGATAAAACCGACGAGACTGCAACCCTGATCAAGACATGGCTTGAGGAGGAGACAGCGGCATGAACGCGCTGAACGTAGTCCTTGAGCGATTTGACGGCGAGTATGGCGCTGACGGTAATTTATCGTCTGCCTCCCAAACCAGCCGTGCAGAACAGGAAAAGGCCGCCGCCTATTCAGAAGGGTATGCGGCCGGGCAGGCGGCTGAAAAGGCGAACGCAACGAGCGATCTGGAGTTTCTGGCTTTTGCCGCTACTCAAATTGAAGAAGCGCTGGCGACTTTGCCAAACCAACTTCATGCACAGCTTTGTGAGTCATTGATTACCGTCATTCAGAATATTCTCCCGGCGCTTTCAGAGCATGGCCTTGCTGATGAGGTTGCTGTGGCGGTCATGAAAACTGCGGCAATCAAGAGCCCAGGTTCATTGACGATCAAAGCGGCGCCCGAGCAGACCGAGTTGCTGGCAAAGGCCGTCAGCCGTGTCGCAGAAGAGGCGTCTGTCTTGATCGAAGAAGACGCCACGCTTGTTGATGGCGCCGTCACAACGACTTGGGACGATACGACAATCGAATTCAATATAGATCAGGCCGTCGAGCAAACGCTTGCGTCGCTTGAAAACACACTGCGTCAGTTAAAGGGTATGAAATCATGACGAATGAAACGCCAAACGCACCCGAGCCAAATAAAGAAGACATGATCATCGGCATGGAAGAAGATGAAAATAATGAAGCGCCAATTCTTGAGCGCCGGGACGCCAGCGACAGCAATGGCCTGAAGCGCGCGATCTTTAATGTGCCGATTGAAGTTGTTGTCGCGATTGGGACAGCGCGGCCTTTGATCGGTGACTTATTGTCTATGGGCCGCAACCATTTATTGCCCCTCGACAGCGCGATTGATGACCCGATTGAATTGCGGGTTAAAGACAAGGTCATTGCGCGCGGTGAGCTAACGCAAGTGCCGGATACAGACGGCCAGTTGGGCATTCGCGTGACGGAAGTTGTGAACATTTCAGAGCTTGGCGCCTAATGAAATCCATTTCGAGGATATTGCTGCTGGCGGCGTTTGCCGCTGCCTTTTGTTTGACGCCGGACTTTGCGCTGGCGCAGACGCAAGATGCGGCTGGCGCGGCGGAAGGGCTTGTGCCTGAAAACGGGCTGAGCGCGCGCGTGATCCAGCTATTCTTGATGGTGACGGTGTTGAGCCTTGCGCCCGGCATCGCGATGATGATCACGTGCCTGCCGTTTATGATCATCGTCTTTTCAATTTTGCGCCAGGCGATCGGGTTGCAGCAATCGCCGCCTAATATGTTGATCATGAGCCTTGCACTGTTCCTGACTTATTTTGTCATGGAGCCGGTTTTCTCAGAAGCCTGGGCGAGCGGCGTGCAGCCATTGCTTGATGGTGACATTACCGAAGGGCAAGCGTTTTCGCGTACGCTGGAACCGTTTAAAATTTTCATGGAAAGCCGCGTATCGCCAGTTGCGATGGAGCGGTTGTCCGAAGCTGCTGCTGTCTCGCCAACTGCAGACGAGACGCCTATCTCCGTATTGGTGCCGGCTTTTATGTTGTCTGAAATTCAACATGCTTTTGAAGTTGGCTTTGTTATCTTTCTCCCGTTTTTGATTATTGATCTCGTTGTCGCCTCGGTTCTGATGGCGATGGGTATGATGATGGTGCCGCCTGCAATCGTCTCTCTGCCGTTCAAGCTTGCGTTTTTTGTGCTCGCCAATGGCTGGGTTGAGATCGCAGGCGCGGTTGTAAAAGGATATGGAACATGAGTGCGGCATTGAAAAACCCGACACTGCCGAAGCTGGCGCCGCCGCTGGGAAGCCGGGACATGGTGCCGAACGCGCAGCGTCAATCTGGCGCCTTGTCGCTGACCGCGCCTCAAAAAGCAGCGCTTGTGATTGCTGCTTTGGGGCCGGAAGCGGCCGGGCCAATTATCGAACGCATTGAAGACAAGCATATGCGCTCTTTTGCGCGGGCCTATGCGCATCTGCAAACGGTTCCGAAAGCGGCCCTGCAGAATGTTGTCGAAGAATTTCTGGGTCAGTTCACGAAAGAAGACGACCACATTTCTGGCGGATATGAAGAAACCCGTGAAATGTTGAGCCAGTTTGTCAGCTCTGACGACATTATCCGCTTGATGGATGATATCGATGAGCCGGGCGGGGACTCCATCTGGGCAAAACTTGAGCGTGCGCCGGATGATGAGTTTGCTGAGTATCTTTCCAAGCAAAATACGCAGGTTGTTGCCGTGGTGCTCTCCAAGATTAATACGGAAAAAGCCTCGACTATTCTTGATCTGCTTGAAGTTGAAGTCGCCCAGCAGGTGATTATTCGCCTGTCGCGGCCTTTGAACATTCAACGCGAAGCTCTGGCGATCCTCTCTGATACGATTGAGCGAGAATTCTTGGCGCCGATGAAATCTTCTGCCGAGACGCGAAATCCCGGCGAGATGATTGGTTCGATGATGAACAACATCATGTCGGAAAAGCGCGAAGAGCTGTTGAAGTTTATTTCCGAAGATGTACCGGACATTTTGAAAGATGTGCGCAAGACCATGCTCACCTTTCAGGACATTGCGACCCGCGTGCCGGCGAAAGCCATGCCGATGGTTATTAAAGAGATGGAAGTCAACGATTTCCTTCAGGCTGTGAAGTTTGGCCGGCAGAATGCGCCGTCCTCGGTTGAGTTTATCTTCGCCAATATTTCCCAGCGCATGGTCCAACAATATGAAGAACAGATGGAAGCGCTGAAAACCGTCACGGTCAAAGAAGCGGAAACCGCGCAGACGGCTTTTATGGTCATCGTGCGCAAGCTGGTGGCGGCTGGCGAGATTGAGTTGATCGAGATCGCCTCGGAAGAAGAAGACCCGGAAGACGCGGCTGCTGCCAGTGAGGATGCGGAAGCTTCCGCGTAACGTCCGTTGGAAAAGCGTACGCATCGCACCTTTTGAAATGGCGCCTCCCTGTCTTTCTTTCCAGCGAAAGCCGGAATCCAGGAAATAGTCCATGCTCTGGGAACTGTGAGGTGTGAGATTAGACTTGATCCGGTCTGGAAGTGGTATTCGATTGACTTCCATCAGCCAGGCAAAACGTAAGCTGTTTCGTGTTGGGTTGTTTTTTCCAGTCATAGAGTTCTCTCTGGCGCATGGCCCATCAATATTTCAATTACTGATGAGTGTACGGCCAGTGGAGTAGGGGGAGGATATCTATCCGCCAGTCAAATGAGGCTTGTTCCCACTTAACAGCAAACGGCTATTTATGCCTCACAAGTTCGCCTTCTAGGCGACTGATTAATCTTGGCGCCCGTACAACATGAATTTTGTAACGAGCGGCGTGACAAGAAAGCTTATTCGATGCGACTATGGCTCTGCGCGGAAAATGGGACATAAAAAGTTAGGGGGAGCGGATGAGTATTTCTGGTGCAAAACTGATAGATCTATAGTTCACAAATGACGTCACTTAGTTCGCTTCAGTATCGCAAAAATTAATATGGCTATTACCCAAAGCATAAGCACAATAGGTAGCAAAGCAATCTGATTGATCTCGAAATACGCCCCAACTGATTTTAATATGAAACCGAATATTGCGGCCGAAATAAGTATAAGGCCAAACGTGATGAGGCTTTTGCGGTGAAACCCTCCGATCAATAGTACCCCGCCCATTATTGCCAACAAGAAGAACGGTTCTGACAATAAATCAAGAAACAAAGCGCACCCGAAAAGTGGAAATCACCGTATCACTCTACTCTAGTGGTTGGTTATTGCAAAGTGCACACAAAGTGCATTTTTTCTATTGAGAACGAGCTGTTCGCGTGAACTAGGTGAGGTAATCGTTGCAAGTAAGTTGGCAATGTCATGACGCTGTTATCATAGCAAACAAAACCTCGAATCTCCATAATTGGCGAGAGCATACAGTGGTGCCTCGCAAGTCTGTTGCTACGCAAAGCAGGTGGTCACCATCTTGGACGCACAGTGCGCCATAGTAACTGAGGTCGCGGCTACCAATACAAGAAAGTCTTCTCGTGCAGTTCTTACTGCACCACAAGTTCCGCATGGAGGGCGCCGGCGGATTTGATCGACTTTAAGATGTCGATCATTTCGCGCGGGCTGACACCGAGGGCGTTAAGGCCGTCCACAAGGTCGGCGAGGGTAACGTTCTCTTCGAGAATACCGACTTTATTGTCTCCGTTATCATCCACAGCGATATCCGTGCGGGGGACAACAATAGTTTCGCCATTGCGCGAGAACGGGTTCGGTTGAACGACGCCCGGTGTTTCACGAATGCGGATCGAGAGATTGCCTTGCGCGACGGCAACACTTGAAATTCTCACCTGCGAGCCCAGAACGATTGTGCCGGAGCGCTGGTCAACAACAACGCGTGCTTTTTGCGCCGGGTTGATCTCAATATTTTCAATTTGGCTGATCATATGCGCCGGGGAGCGGAAGCGATCGTCCATTTTTAATTCCACTGCGCCGCTATCGACCATTAAGGCGACGGTTTTACCAACAGAGGCGTTGATCATGTTTTCTATGCGCGAGGCGGTGGTGAAGTCCGGCGAGCGCAAAGTCAGACGGATGTTCTTTAAGGAATCAAAATCAAATCCAAGCTCGCGTTCAACCCGCGCGCCATTAGGGATCGTGCCGGAGGTTGGTACGCCTTCAGTGATAGACTCGGCGTCCCCTTGGGCGGAAAAACCGCTGACCAGAACGGGGCCTTGCGCAACCGCATAAATCTGACCGTCAGCTGCGTTTAAAGGCGTCATGATCAACATGCCGCCGGTCAAGTTTTTTGCATCGCCAATCGCCGAGATTGATACATCGATCGGCGTACCCGTGCGAGCAAAAGGCGGTAATGTTGCTGTCACCAGAACCGCCGCAACATTCTTTGGGCGAAACTCTTCGCCCTGGACATTGACGCCGAGACGTTCCAGCAAACTGGACAAGGCTTCTTCCGTGTAAGGGATGTTGCGCAGGCCATCGCCTGTGCCATCGAGACCTACAACGAGGCCATATCCGACGAGGTCGTTGCCGCGAACGCCTTCGATCTCGACGAGGTCTTTCAGTTTGACCGAAGCGAGAGAGGGTGTCGCGCCTAATGCGATAAAACCAGCGAGGATAAGAGTAAGGATGCGCATTAGGATCACCTGATAAAATTCGAAAGGGAAAGCCGTGAGAGACGGGCCGTCAGCAAGAAAGATTTTTCGATTTCGCTTTCGAGCAATTGTAACTCGGAAGCGGCCTCATAGGGGTCTCTGGCTGTCTTATTGTTGTAGAGACTGGTCAAAAGGGATTCTTCGACTTCATAGCCAGACTTTGCAGAGCCGATGCGTGATTCATTGACGCCGATAGAGGCGCGCAAATCAGCCATGGGGGATTCTGCACCGAGTGTTTTCTTCGCGCCGTTCTCTACTATGGCGTCAGCGCCAGCAAAGGTGGCGGACTGAAACGTCGCCATGGAAACGAGACCGCGAAGGAGATCCTTGATAGTCTGGTCATTGGCCTTAGTGCTTACGCCAACGCGAATACCCGGTGCGATTTCAACTTCGGGCGCATCGCCAGCGCCGCCCTGATAGATCGTGGTTTCAAAACCGCCAGCCGGGTCATTGAAGTAAGTGTCAAGCTGCGCTTCTACATCGGCGGCGTCTGTGGCGCCGGCAATAATGGCTTCAACGTCAGCTATTAATTGTTCCGGGGCGGCAAGGGGAGAGCTGTTGGTGACGTCGCCGCCAAAGAGCGTGCGTCCGCCAAAAGTCGTGTTGAGGCTGGCAAATACGGAACTGATCGCTGCGCGAGAGTCACTCGCGATTGTGCGTAACGTCCCTTCATCGCCGCGTGAAAAAGCGGAAAGGCCTTCTGTGGCAATCCGGCTGCTTTCCTGTGTGAGGGTGCCAAGGGCAAATTGCGTTGCCTGCGCCCGGCCTTCTGCAAGACTGAGGCTTTGCTGATAGGCTTTTACGTCATCAACTGCTTTTTTCAGAAGATGGGCGCTGCCAACATCGCCGCGCAAATGTTTTGTAACATCCTCGTAGCGTCCGGTAACTGCTTCAGTGCGGGTCGTGTCAGCGCGGGCTTTCAAATCATTGACGCCGCGCGAGAGCCGCGTGAAGGAGAGAATATCGGGAACGGAAAAATTGCTCATCTATATCTCCAGAAGCCGACGGATCATGTCGTCTGCCGTTTGGATAACGCGGGCGTTCGCCGCGAATGCCTGCTCGATCTGTAAAAGCTTTTGCAATTCTGCATCCGTATCGACGGCCATGTTTTCTGTTTCTGCGTCCATTAAGGCTTGCGTGCGCGCAGAGCTTGAGGCGAGGCGTGTTTCCGCCGAGATGCGCGTTGCTCCAACCGATGAGGTGACATTGGCGACAGCTTCCGCGGCGGACAATTGTCCGTTTAGACCGGTGCTGGCTGGTGGCGCTTTTAGATTTGTCAGCGCATCAAGAAGGGTGACGATAATGCTGGCGTTACCGGCTGGGCCTTCTGTTGCGGCGCCCAGACCATCGCGTAGACGCCACGCAGCGCCGCCCTGATTTGGATCAACATCTGCATTGAGGGCGATACGCCCGGCAATACCTGTTTCATTGGTTGGATCAAGTGCGGCGCCAGCATCCGTAAAGAGGCCCGGCGCGCCAGGCGCCAATGTTGGATCTATATTTTCAAACCGTTCGATAACATCGCGTGCGAGACCATCAATCTGAGACTGAAAAGCAGGGGCGAGTTGGTCGCGGACTTCAAACAGACCGGCAATGCCGCCTTGCTGAATTGCAAATCCGCCGCCGCCGCCGGGTGTGATATCAGAGCCTTCAACGGTTAGTCCGGATAGAGCGCCGCCAAGCATCATGTCAGGCGTAACGCCATTGGCAGGTGTAAATTGAATTTCCCGCGCCTTACCTGCAATTAGGAAGACGCCTTCATTGGTGATTAAGTCGATCCTGTCATTGCCGCGCGGCACTTCGCGCACCGGCACCAGCGCTGAAACTTGATCGATCAGTGTCTTGCGTTGGTCTTCAAGAGCGGTGACATCGCGGCCGCCGCCTTTGCCTGAGCTGATTTCACCGTTTAGTTTTTCAATTTGCTTCAGCGTTGAGTTTACAAAGTCAACCTGTTGGCCAATTTGCGCATCAGCATTTTGACGTGTAATTTGAGTTTGATCAGAGAGTTGATTGAACCTCGAAACAAGAGCGTTCGCAGCGTCGAGCACTTGCGCTTGCAGGGGTTGAGATTCAGGCGTTTGCGCGAGGGAGCGCAGAGATGTTTCCAGCTGTTGATATTGATTGAACAGGCTGAATGCATCGCCGGGCTCGCCAAGGGCTGAATTAAAACCAGCCTGGGTCGTTGCGATGGTTTGGTCGCGTGTCATCATGCTTTCTGCGACACGACGGTCATTGGTCAGCGCTTGATTGAATGCACGAGAGATGCCGTCAACGCCAACACCGCTGCCGCGCCCGCCTGTGACGTTCTCACTGACGCTGAGTTCGCGGCGTGCATAACCAGGCGTCAATGCGTTAGCGATGTTGTTTGAAACAACGCTTGCGCGTTTTGACGCCGCAGAGAGGCCAGAGTTGGCGTTAGATAATGCTGATGTAATGCTCATGGTTCACTCATTCTGAGTTCACCGGCGTTGCGTTACCGGATCAGATTCGTTGTCTCCTGCAGCATTTCATCAACGGTTTGAATAATCTTCGCGTTTGATGAATAGGCTCGCTGAGTTTTGATCAGAGAGGTCAGCTCTTCGGCGATATCCGTTGTCGATTCTGTCAACGAAAAGCCAATTGTCGTGCCAACCGGCCCGGTGCCGGCATCCCAGAAATAGAGATCACCACTTGATTGCGAGACGGCGTATGTCTGGTTGTCCAGAGCGGTAAGGCCATTGACGTTTGGTACATCAGCCAGCGGCACCTGATAAAGAGTGCGCCTAAAGCCTGTATCGTAAATTGCTTCAACAGTTCCTGTTTCACTGATTTCAACAGCGCTAAGGCTGCCGATAGGAGCGCCGTCAGCACGAACGCCAACCGGAGAGAAGGTTGATGACAGCTGTGTCAGCAAGCTGCCGCCGCCTGGTGGACCAACTTCAATATCAATGGCGCCAGAAGCGACGTTGACGCCGATCATGCCTGTTGTTGCATCATAGGTGGCGCCAGCGCCGGGCGTAAGGCTTTGGATGGTGCCGCCTGTGCCGGGCGCGTCATCGAACACAACATCAAAGGTTGCGATCGGTGTTGTCGGGTCGCCAGCCTGGTCTGTGATGTTGACTGTCCATGTATTGCTTGAGCCGGTCGCCGGCACTTGCGGCACGAAGTTGAAAGAAAGTGATTGGGATCGACCGAGAGAGTCAAAATATTCAACCGGTAATTCAAATGGATCACCAGTACCGCCAGCATTTGTGGCCGACGCCGGAATATTCATGCCGAGTGTGATGTTCGTCGTCGGGGAGGCAACGAAGTTGTTGTTGCTCACCTGAATTGGTTCAAGGCCAACGGAAGTATTTCGGCCCGGAACATTAATCGTGCCATCAGGTTCTGCAGGCCAGCCCATCAAGAACGAGCCGCTTAATGTACGCAGATAGCCATCCTGATCCGGTGTGAAAGAACCGGTTGTCGTCAGCAACAATGGACGATCACCAGGTTGCGCTGTCAGGCCGGCGGCTGTTGTGACCGGCAACATGCCGCGTCCTGCAACTGAAATATCAGTACTGTTTGCTGTTGTTATGAGTGCGCCTTGAGCTGCCACATCCTTGAATGTGTTTACGCGAACACCACCAGCGGTGTAGTCGCCGCTACCTTGCTGTAACACCATATTCGTGAAACTGGTTTCGACACGTTTATAGCCGAACGTTTCAGAGTTCGCGATGTTATCAGAAATCGTTGAGAGCTTCGTCGAGTTCACGGCGAGGCCCATAACGGCGGCGTTCATTGAGGATGAGAGACCCATAACTAAAACTCACATTCTGTTGCTTAGTTAACTAACTTACTGCGGCCAGTATCGCGCGCAGTCATTAAAATTTTTATAATCAGAAAAAAGGATCTGTTAGGATTTCAATATCGTAATTGAAATTCGCCGATTTTGCGGCGCCAATGTATTCTCAACAAGAGGTTCTGTATCAGCCTTGCCGGCAACCTCATCAATTTGTACAATTGGAAAACCGCTATCCACCATTAGGCGTCGCGCCATATTCGCACGGTCCGTAGATAATTCCCAATTGGAATAATTCTCTGCGCCGGCGTAGGGCAATCCGTCCGTATGCCCAACAATAGAAATATCATTATCAAGAAAATTTAAGGCGTTGGTTACGACCGTTAACAAAAGCTTCATGGTGGCCGAAGCGTTGGCTGAACCTTTTTGATAGAGCGGGTTATCGTCAGCATCGACAAGTTCGATCACGAGCCCTTCTGGCGTCACATGCATCTGGATATGCCGCGCCAACCCGCCCGTTTCATCGCCTTCAATTTGCTCTGTCAGTTCTCTGTATAGAGCCTCAAGGGAAGCGTTCTGCTCAGCGATTTTGTCCCGCTCTGAGGTTGGCTCTTTCTTCTTTTCTCCTGCAGAGTGCATGGCTTTTGCGCCGCCCGTACCGTCCTTGGCGAGGGTCTTGTCAGAAAAAACGCTTGATCCATTCAAAAGATCAGCGCCGCCGCCGGAGATTGGGCTGACGGGAATGGTTGGATTAAAGTAGTCGGCGATGCCCTTGCGCTGGTCTTCGGTTGTCGCATTCAAGAGCCACATCAATAGAAAAAACGCCATCATCGCGGTCACGAAGTCAGCATAGGCAACCTTCCAGGCGCCGCCATGGTGGCCATCGCCGGAGACTTTCTTCACTTTTTTTATGATTATGGTTTGATTGCTATCACTCACGAAACCCAGCCGCATCCCAATAAAGAATTGAAGGAGCAGGTAAGGCATTTATCGTTAATTTCGAGCTAATTGGGGCCGTTCAAATGAAAGTTTAGGAATATCTAAACGAAATGAACGGTAATCAAATCATCTTCGTAGATGTTTAAAAAAGTCATTGGTACGGGATTTCTTCATGACGACGGGCGCAGACTCAATTCTCTCAAAAAAGATCAAATGCGCGAGTTTTGACATCTCCCAATATCCGCATCTGGGTGACCTGACGAAGTTTCTTGATAAAGCGCTTTTGCAGTTGTTGCTCGACCTTGTTGACGTTGAAGCGCAGCCCGGTGAGATTGCAACGTCTTTGCGCGAGGGTGAAGCAACGTTTGACGGCCTTGCAGAAAGCACAGCATATTATCTGGCCAGCACAGCGAGCTCGCATCATGATATTATCGTCAGCCTTGTACCGGAATGTGTTGCCGCGCTTGGGGAAAGCCTCTTAGGAGGTGAATTCAAAATTCTAGAAAATGGAAAGACACCGTCCGGCGTTGATGTTAAACTTGCGCGGACATTCGGTGTAAATCTGATTGCTTATCTAACGCTGTTTTTAAAAGAGAATACGGACGCTGGCGGGTTGGTGGAACTGCGCTTGCAGGATGAGCCATGCAATCTGGAAGAACTCGTCAAGACCTGTGAAGGCGTGACGTATTTTAACATCAGTTTGAGTGCGACATTAGAAGATGAGAAGCTGACGCCCATCGGGTCTTTTCACATCCCGGCTTCTTTTCTGGAAGAGTGTGGTTTGTTGGAGCGCTGCCGCAAGGTCAATCTCGCTGTTGAAGACAATTCGCAATGGCGGGCCGATATCAGCGCCAATATCCATAATACAGAAATTGACCTTGATATTGTGATGGATAAATACAAAGCGACGCTATCTGATCTGGCGTCACTGAGTATTGATCAAATTATTCCCCTCAATGAGAACGCCCAGAACAATATGGATATCAACCTGCACACAGATGCCGGCATCGTCACGCTGGGCAAGGGCAGGCTTGGCGCTTTTAAAAAGCTGAAGGCTGTCAAGCTGACCACTGATCTGACACCGCCGGGTTAGCGCTCGCCTCCCGCAGCGACTTCCTTTCACCGTTACATCAAGTCGCCCATTACGCCGCCCATTACGCCGCATTGACCGTGTGGCCTGATGCGGTAAGTCCCTCACTTGCATCGAAAATATGCTATAGTGCGCCTCAAACGGTGTAGGACAATATGCTGCCTGAAATTGGACATTTCGCTCTCACGCTGGCGTTCATCATTTCTTTGACGACGGCGCCTGTTCTGCTTTTTGGCGTTGGCGAGAATGCGGCTGGTTTATCACGTTTTGCGACCCGCGCCGCCTTTGGCATGGCCGCTTTAACGGGCGCCGCATTTTTTATTCTCATGTACGCTTATGCGACATCTGATTTTTCGGTGGCTAATGTTTTTGAAAACTCCCACTCCGCCAAGCCGTTCATCTATAAATTGACCGGGACATGGGGAAACCATGAAGGCTCCATGTTGTTATGGGCTTTGGTGTTGACAATGTTCAGCGCGATGTTGGCGTTGCAATCACGGGCGATCCCGCCGGATCTTCATGTGCGGGTGCTGGCTGTTCAGTCGATGGTTATCGCGGCGTTTCTGGCATTTATTCTGTTTACGTCCAATCCGTTTTTGCGATTGATCCCATCGCCTGTAGATGGGCAGGGTCTAAACCCGCTGTTGCAGGATATTGGCTTGGCGATACACCCGCCATTTTTGTATCTTGGCTATGTGGGTTTTTCTATTCCGTTTTCGTTTGCGGTGGCGGCGTTGATGCGCGGCCGCGCTGATGCGGTCTGGGCGCGGCTGGTCAGGCCTTGGGCGCTTGGCGCGTGGGTATTCTTGACTATTGGCATTTTGCTGGGCTCATGGTGGGCGTATTACGAACTGGGCTGGGGCGGTTGGTGGGCCTGGGACCCGACGGAGAATGCGTCCTTTATGCCTTGGCTTGCGGGTGTCGCGTTGATCCATTCGATTCGAGTGGTTGAGCGACGCGATACGTTTAAAGCTTGGGCTGTTTTGCTGGCGATCTTGACTTTCTCATTGAGTTTGGTGGGTACATTTTTAGTGCGCTCCGGTATCCTGACATCCGTGCATGCCTTCGCTGTAGACCCGGCGCGCGGTGTTTTCATTTTGATGATCCTCGCAGCCGCCATCGGCGGATCGCTGACACTCTTTGCGGCGCGCGCCCATGGATTGAAACCAACAGGATCTTTCGCGCCGGTCAGCCGTGAGAGTGCGCTGATTGTCAATAATGTCTTGTTGATCGTCGCATGCTTAGTGGTTTTTGTCGGCACATTTTATCCGCTCTTTATCGACGTGCTGACGGGGGAGCGATTGTCTGTGGGCGCGCCATATTTCAATGCGGTGTTTGTGCCGATTGCTGCGGTCACCATGGCGCTTGCGGCGGCGGGAACATTGTTATCGTGGAAACACGGGTCGGTAAGCGCAACGGCTAGGCGACTGATCTATCCAGCGGCGGCGGCGGCTGTTGCGGGCGTTGTCACCCTTGCGATAACCGATCAGGCGCGGGTCGCGGGCGCAGGGGCGATTGCGTTGATCGTGTGGCTTGGCGCTGGCGCCTTCGCTGACATTGCCGGGCGAGTGAAGCTTGGCCGAATTTCCGTCGGCGCCTCCCTCGCAA